>NZ_JXLC01000002.1:0-254755 GCF_001886225.1 Enterococcus silesiacus
GATTTGGATGAAGAATTGGCAATGGAAGAAGTATTGAGTAATCCAGGAGCTGGAACGATACTAATAGGTAAGAATACAGACCCAAGATGGCCTGCAGCAGATGGCTGGGAAAAAAGAGCTAAGAATGTTAACGGAAAAGAAATTCATTATGAATATAATCCTAAAACTGGACAGGTTGATG
The DNA here is from genome assembly GCF_001886225.1 of Enterococcus silesiacus. Classification (NCBI taxonomy): domain Bacteria; kingdom Bacillati; phylum Bacillota; class Bacilli; order Lactobacillales; family Enterococcaceae; genus Enterococcus; species Enterococcus silesiacus. Next base: position 182 of record NZ_JXLC01000002.1, read on the forward strand.
ATGTAAAGATTAAAGAAAGGAAGAAGTGAAGTTTATGAAAGTAAGATGTCTAGCGACCACGGGAAGAGGTATTAATACGTTTACATTATCAAATATAGGAGATCTTACAAAAACAGAGTATCCATTAGAGAAAGATGGAATGTATACTATTTATGCTCAAGTTCTTTTTAAAAATGTATTACATTATTTAATTATAGGAACGCATGAAGATTTACCATCATGGTATCCAGCAGAATTATTTGAAGTAGTAGATCATCAAGTCTATTTAGAGTGGTACTATAATTATGAGATAAATTCAGTTGTTAGTGGATTATGGGGGTATAAAGAAATGGTAATGACAGATAATCATTATGATGATTTAATTGAACGAACAGAGGAGGCGATAGAAGTATTTTTTAAACGGAAAAAGGAAATTGATGAGTTTATTGAATATACGTAAATAAATTTGATTTCTAGTTTGTAATAAAGAGATTATAAAAGTCAGAGTAAACTATAGCAAGTATAGTTTACTCTGACTGTATACATAAAAAATTGTAATTTAAATAAAGGCATAAACTTGTAGGGTTGAGTGGAAATCTCATAAAAAGAAATTTCCTACAAGGCAATTACGACAAGATATCGATTATGATGACCATGGAAATCCAACAAGACATCCAGAAGTACCTCATGAACATACTTGGAGAGATGGTGTGAGAAAATGATAGAAGCAATTGTAGTAAAAAAATTTCCTTGCGGTTATTTTACAAATATGAAATATATATTTGAAGCGATTAAAAAAGATAATCAGTATAATTGGCTTATTACTGATTATGAATGTAACTATTATCCGGACGATTTGATCAAACCAAATGAAGATTATATTTGGTTAGACAACGAAAACTTGATGAGAATAGTAGAAAATAATGATATTCAGTTTATTTGGGGAGTATTTTCTGGGTTTCCAAAAAATATTTCAAAGAAAAAAATTCTTGAAAATAACTTACCCTATGCAAATGGATATATCGGTTTTTGGTCACATGAGACAAATATCCAACATCCGTTAGCAGAAGTTGAATTAGTTTCTTGGGATAGTAGTTTATTTTTAGCCATAAGCAAAAATAAAAAAATCATTACAGATATTCAACAAAAATTTCTTCACACAGAAAGTCTGAAAGAGTATATTGATAAATGATGAAAGGAATAGTTGTTTTTAAACACAAAGAAAATTTTTCTCGATTATCTGATGTTTTCAAAGCAATAGGAAATATAGAAAATGAATATAACTGGTTAATTACAAATAGCGAGTTTGTATCACAAAATGATACACCTTTTTTCAATGAATCATATACATGGATAAAGGGAGAAAAACTTTCTGAATTAATAAGTAAGGATGATGGTTATTGGATTTGGGGAGTATTTTCTGCTTTTGAAAAAAATATTAAAAAGGAAGAAGTGCTAACTTATCCATTACCATTTGCAAATGGATATAAAGGATTTTGGGAAGTACCGTTGACTTTGCAAAATCCTCTGGCAGAGTTTGAGATAGTAGAATGGGATGGAAATACACTGATTGTAATAAGTAAGAATGATAAAATAATTGACAGTTTAAAAAAATATTATCCATTCGCTTGTGATTTAGAAAAGTATAATAGTGAAGACTAATTTCAATTATTAAAGAATGCAATGTTGAAAGGAATAGTTATGAGTAGATTAGAGAGTCAAAGATATTTCTTTATTCTACTTTTCCTATAAAAATACTGAGACATATATGCCGCTAAAATAGTAGGAGGATAGTTTTTATGTTGAAAACCCCATTAGGAAATATTCGATTATTTGAAAATAATATAGAAAAGAAATATAGCTATAAAGCACTAAAAGTTAATAGTAAAAATTATTCAGTTGATAAACGAATCAGTATTACATTGAAACTTACTCAAAATCTTGAAAATGTAAAGTTCATCGTAGATATTGATGAAAATGAAGTGATAAAAAGTGAAATTGAATCCGGAGAAAATTTATCATTAATAAGTTTTTTTAAAGGTAATTTAAAATTGAGTATAGGAACGGTAGGGGATATTATTGGTGTTGATTATTTCTATTTGGATAATGGAATGGACTTAACCCTCAATAAAGAGACTAATATTAAGGAAATAATATTTTATGTAGCTTGGCTCAACATGGGAAATACAGAAGAGGAATCTATTTTTACTTGGTTTGCTGCTGATCCAACATTAGATTAGTAATAAGTTTAAATATAGATAAAGACTCTATCAATTTTATTTTAAACAAAAAAATGATACTACAGAGAATATAATACACAAAATGACCATTGCCGAAATAAGAAAAAATCTTGAGTAAATCTAGCTGATTTTTAATTGAAAAATAGAGTTTGAAAATCCAGAATAATGGAACAAATCATGGTGGAAGTTCCTGAGAAAATCCTAAAAACAACAAAGGTTTTGAAAAAAGGAAAGGGAGAAGGCACTTATGATGAAAAAGGAAACAAATTTAGAGATTAGACTTGAAGATGGTACTATTCCAATGATTCAACCAATCAATAGTGATACTGTGAGTATTGATAGCAAGTTATGGAATCTATATACTCAATCTGAAGATTACAATGAGCTGTTTAGCACAGCTAAAAAAATGTATATAAAAGTTGCACTAGATATTTTTAATAAGCCGATGACCAATGAAGATCCGCGGTTAAATTTACTTTCAAATGACTACTTCAAACTAAATCAAGAAACTAAATTTCTTTGTTTTATAAAAAAAGTTTTTGAATTAAATAAAGAAAAGTGCTACATCGATCTTGGAACTTTTGAAAATAATCAAACCTTAATGGAGTTTCTGATAAACCAAGAGAAACACTTAGATCAAATAGATAAATATATCTTGTTAAATCAAATTGAGATTCTAAAGACTAGTAAAAATACTATTTATTTAATAGATGATCTTAATCTATTAACTATGTTTTTTAAAGGTTTTTTAAGAGAATGTTTGTGGAGCAGTTTATATTTTAATACTGTTCCTTTAATTATAAAAACAAATTATGACATCAGTTTACCGTTAGTTTTTCAGAATGAAGAAGATAAAAAAAGGTACGAAAAAATTGCAAATGAGAGTGGGTTGTTCTTTTTGTAGTCTAAATGAATTTACAAGCGTATGAAACAAAGACGAAAGAGATAAAAATTATATTTAAACTTAGTGTTGGAAGTTACTTGTTCGAAATATTGACTGTATAAGTTTAAAATAAAAGGGGTTGTTGTATATGGATTTTGAATCACATAGAAAATTTCTAATAGACGATATGCTACTATATGAACCGATCATAAAAAGAAAATTATTATTGTTTATTAATAAATTGATTTGGAAATTCACTAGTTGCTTACTGTTATCAATATTATTATTCAATCTATATTATTTTGTATTTGGATGGAAAAGTATAATATCAAATATCTTTACTGGAACTCTAATCGTTCTTTCATTAGTCTTTTTGATCAAGTTACTACAAGTTAAATCGTTGATAACAAATAACTATCATACTTGGGCAACGACAAAACTTAAACTAATTATGGTTTCTGAGTTGGATTGGTATTCAGATGATAACTACTTATATAATAAACTTGTAGTTGGAAAAAAAGAGAAGACTATAAGTATACAAAGAAAATCGTTAAGATTATTGAAATCAAAGGAGAAAGGGTGCTATTTTATTTGTGAAGAAATGGACTTCAATAAGATGTATACTTTTTCTTCAAAAGAACTATTTATAGGACAACTATCAGAAGCTGCAGTAATGAAGACTTTATGTTGAAGCTGTATTGAATACTAAGAGAGCACATGCAACTATCAGAAAAAAACTGATAATTGCATGTACTCTTTTTTATTTATCTATTTTTAAAACTTAAAAAGTTGTTCCCCTTTACAAAAGGAACGTACGTTCGTATAATTGGTTATGGAATAGAATAAGGAGAGGATAGCTATGATTTTTGATTATAAAAAAGAACCTAGAAGAGTGCTTTTTTGTATTGATGTAAAATCTTTTTATGCTTCGGTCGAATGTGTGGCTAGAGGTTATGATCCACTTGAAAAAATGCTGGTTGTGATGAGTCACGCTGAAAATACTGGCGGTCTTGTTCTGGCCTCTTCTCCAAAAGCAAAAGAAGTGCTGGGAATCACCAATGTGACACGCAAATACGATGTGCCCAATCATCCAGATTTAATGATCGTACCGCCGCGGATGAATGAATATATCAAAGAAAACATGAAAATCAATGAGCTCTACAAAGAATATGTTGCAGAGGAAGATTTACATATTTATTCGATCGATGAATCTTTTTTAGATGTAAGTGCCAGTTGGAAATTGTTTGGTCAAACACCAAGAGCCGTGGCTAAAATCATCCAACAAAGAATTAAAAAAGAGACAGGCTTAGCGATCACAGTTGGAATTGGTGATAATCCTTTATTAGCTAAATTAGCGATGGATATCGAAGCGAAACACAATGAAGAGCGGTTAGCTGAGTGGCATTATGAAGATGTTCCTGAAAAAGTTTGGCGTATTGAATCAATGACGGATATGTGGGGGATCGGTCACCGTTTAGCCAAACGTTTAAACAATTTAGCCATTCGATCCGTGTATGATTTAGCTCATGCAGATATAAACAGTCTCAAAAGAAATTTAGGGATCATTGGTGAACAGTTATATGCCCATGCACATGGCATCGACCGCAGTCGTTTATCTGAAAAATACATACCAGAAGAACGTTCCTATAACAATTCTCAGATTTTGATGCGGGATTATCTGAGGCAAGATGAGATAGAAGTTGTGATCAGAGAAATGGCGGAACAAGTGGCAGCGCGTCTTAGAAAAGCCCATTGTCAGACGGAATGTGTTCATTTATCTGTGGGCTTTTCTAAAGCGGGTTCGTCAGGCGGTTTTGGTTTTTCAAGACAAATGAAGGTCCCTTTAACAAACAGCAGCAAATTATTGATCGAATACTGTTTGACGATCTTTAGGCAGCATTGGCACGGAGAAGAAGTACGACATATTGGAATTACGTATTCCAAACTGAATTACAATACTTATGTACAATTGGATTTATTTCATGAACCAGATGAGCAAATGAAGGAACTAAAACTAGATCAGCTAATCGACGAAATTCGGCAGCGCTTTGGCTATGTTTCGTTGGTGCACGCAAGTTCTGTTTCATCTGGCGGTACAGCAATTTCAAGAGCATCATTAGTTGGAGGACATGCAGGGGGAATGGAGGGCTTGCAATGAGTAAAGAGCGAGATTATTATTTTGAACAGTATCAAGATCGAAAAATGAAAAAGTGGGCAGGGTTTTATTTATCTGAACATACCGCAATAATTGAACAAGAGAAAAAAATACGACCAGCTGAAAAGAAAATCCAAATGAGCTGGTCAGAAATCGATGAGGTATTAGCTCAGGCTTTTCAAAATCAAGTTGAAGTGAGGATTCAAAAAGAAGAACTGGATTGTGAAGGAAATTATGGAGCAGATATTATTGGCATGATTCAAGGACATGATGAGTTGGGAATTTATGTAGGGGGTCATAAGATTGGGTACGATGAAATTCGCCATGTCCAGTTATACTAAAGAAAACCCTCTAACTTTATAGACAAGGCTAAAGTTAGAGGGTTTTTCAGTTTTAACGGTGAGTAACGAGAAAGAATTCAGCTAATGAGAATAAAATCATCATTACCGCAATTAGACCACACATGATCAAATGACGACGTTTATGCATCATCACGATCGCAATAAATTCTCTTAAAAAGGCATTCGGCAAAAAGTAGAAGGCTGTTCGAGCACCGATACCGTCCGCTTTTAGATTAGCCATTTTGGCAAAAAGACCAGCACGGAATAGATGAAAATTATTAGTCGTAAAAATTGCTCGGAAATCAGTTCCTCCAAAATCTTGTTCCATAATTTCTTTTGAAAAGCGCATGTTCTCTAAAGTATTTTTAGAATTAGTTTCAACTAAAATAGCATCTTCTGGAATCCCTTTTTCAAGGGCGTACTGTTTCATTGCAATACTTTCAGCGATATGTTCATCGTCACCTTTACCACCAGACATCAGGATTTTAGGTGGGCTTAAAGTGGCATCGGACTGAGCTTTATAAAATTGGATTGCTTTTTCGATCCGTTTACCTAAAAGTGGTGGAACTGTTTTCCCGTCGATTAAACCTGAACCTAAGACAATGATGTAATCTTGAGTATATTTAGGCTGATTAAATTGGTAAATAATCGAGATCGTTAAAAAATTATAGAACACGATAGAAAAATAAAACATGATAAATGGTAAAATTCCAAATAATAGAGAAGCCCACTGTGGCAAGATTCGGGCTGAATAATAATTAAAAATCAGAAAAGCTGTCAAGCCGATGGCTAAAAGTAAAGTTAATAAATTTGCGAAAGAATGCCCTTCTTTACGCAAAACAACGATTGCATTCCAATACAAGAAAGCAAGTAAAGCATAGAGTCCGATCAATAACAACAGTAATAAGAAAAAGACTGTTGTCATCGCTAAAATAAATAGTAATGGGTCGGATGTTCTAAAAAGCAAAGAGCCCAAATAAGTCATCCCGACCACTAAAAATAAATTAAAAACCAATCCGTTGACTAACCTACGTTTTTCTTTAAAATAACAAAAAAGAAAAAATAACAGAAAGCTTGATGGAATCAAAAAATAATACGTATGAAGTTGTACTTCTAAAAAAATGACATAAATAATAAAACAAAGTGAAAACCAAAGTAACTCAAAAAATTTCCAATTTTGATTGAGCTTTTTTTTCCGCCATTTTGGGATGATAAATACACCAATAAGATAAATAATCCCGATGATAATGCTAAAATAATTCCCCATAATAGAACTCCTTCAATAAATGATTTCATATTTAGTATAACGAAAAATAAGAGAAAAAAGAACTACAAACCTTAAGAAAATGTAAATAGCCTATGGTTTAAGTAAATCAGCACAGCATAGAGAAAAAAATTAGAGTGCACTTGGGACTCCCAACTACACTCTAAAATAAACCTATTTAGAAGAACGAACTGGAAATGTGATAAAAAAGCTAGTTCCATTTCCTTCTTCGGAAACTAATGAAAGATGCCATTCGTATTTGGCAACGATTGAAGTCACTGCGAAAAGACCTAATCCAGTACCTTCATCAGCGGATTTCGTTGTAAAGAAGGGTTCAAATATTTTCTCTTGTAATTCTTCTGGGATGCCTGGACCATTATCAGAAATTTCCAATGTAACAAAGTCGTCAATTAGATTCGTCTGATGACTATTTTTCTTCAGCAGTGCAGTCAATTCTTTTGAAGTAGGTGAAACTGTGATCTGAATCTGCTGCTGCTTATTTGAATTTTCTTTTGTGGCTTGGTAGGCATTCGTGATCAAGTTGTAGATCAAATTTTGTAAATCAGTTTCTTCTAATTTAGTGGTTCCAAGATTTTCCTGAATGGTTAAAGAAAGTTGCACTTTTTTAGGAATAATTTCTCCAATTAAGTGAGTAGCAACACCGATGGCAGCAGAAATATCGATCCATTCCTGAACACTTTTTTGAGGTTTAGAAAAGCGTAGGACATTTGACGACAGCTGTTTTCCTTTTTGGGCAGAATGAAGGATTTCTTCCAAATCTGCTTCTAGTACAGGATCCTCTCTATGTTCTTCCAATAATAGCTGGGTATTGCCGATAATTGGTGTTAAAAAATTGTTCATATCATGGACGATCGAAGTCGTGAGTAGACCGACAGTTTCCATTTTGTTTCGCTGATAGAGTTCTAATTCTAATTGATGCTGCATTTTTTGCTGCTTTTGTTTTTCGATCAATTGGCGGTTTTCTGCTTCGATTGTTTCTTTTTTTCTGAAATTATGAATAAATAAAGAGCAAATAATGATTAAAAGTAATAATAAAACTAAAAGGAAAGACAAAACGATGACGAAGTTGATGATATCATCATTTCGTTCGTTATAATCTGCATTGATCGCAACAACCCAATGAGCAAGACCGACATCAATCCATTCAAAGGCACTTATTTTTAAAACTTCTGTTGGAGTATCTTCATCCCACCAATAAGATTTATAAGTCAATTTTCCTGAATCATGGTTTAGTTGATAGTTTTCCAGGCGTTTTAAATCAGAATAGTCAAAGTCGGGGTACAGTTTTTCCCGCCCGTTGATAATATCTAAGCCAACTTGTTGTGCGACAGGATGCATAACCACCGTCATCGAACGATCCTTGATCATTGGGTAGCCCTTATAGCCCAATTCAAAATCCTGTAGAAAATTTTTGTAAAAGGCTTCTAGATTCAGTGGTAAAATCAAATAACCATCAATGGAACCAGTTGAAGTTCTAATTTCTTGATAAAAATTAACATACGCTTTTTTATCGATAAAGTACGAATCACCATTTTGAGCAGTTGGTTTATCCAATAGTTGTTTTAAGGATAAATCATGACTGATAAAGGGACGAATCGTTTCAGTATCTGCAATCAAGACCTGTTTTTTTTCAGAGTCCCAATGAAAGGCATATAGAGGTGTGCCGCCAGGTTCAATATAAAAGAGCGCATTAGCTTCATTATTTAAAGAATCAAAAAAGGTATTGAGTGATGAAGCACTGTTTTTTAGGTAAGTCTCCGGATCATCGCTATTTTTTAAATTCCCGTCGATTGCTAGATAATTAAGCGCTTGATGGCGATTTTTCATAGAAAGCTGGATCACTTTACCAACATATTCTGTCGATTGTAGCAAAAAGTCTTGTCCACTAGCCGTTGTTGTTTTGCGAATAATGGAAAATCCCCGAATTGCAAAGAAAACGGATACAACAATAAAGATGGTCATCGCTGCGATCATGATGTTTACAATTCTATTTGTTCGTTTCATTGGTCTAGCTCCTTTTAAAAGTCTGTTCATATCATAACAAGTTCATGTTGAAATTTAAAGATAATTCCGCTATTGTATAGATAATGGAAAAAAATAATGAGGTGTACACGTTGCGAAATGAAAAAATTTTAGTGGTAGATGACGATCCTGCAATTCGCCGATTGATTTGGAAGTCGCTTCAGTCAACGGGATTATTGGTTTATCAGAGTGATACGATCGAAAAAACAGTAGATATCATGAACCGAGTAGAGTTTCAATTATTTCTTTTAGATGTCAGTTTAGAACATGAAAATGACGGCTATCATTTGGCTCAATTGATTCGAGAACGCCAGCCCTTGACACCAATTATCTTTGTTAGTGGGAAAAAAAGCGAGCAAGATATCATCAGTGGTCTAGAATCTGGTGGGGATGTGTATCTTTCTAAACCTTTTGCACCAGATGTTTTACGAGCGCAAGTCATCAGTACGTTAAATCGAACAGAGCAGTTGTTGACATTAAGCCAGCATCGAGAAGAAACACTATTGAAAGATGGGATTTTTTCATTTGATAAAAACCAGTACCAATTTACTAAGAATGGTGAAATCGTGAGCATGACGTCTAAAGAAATTATGATGATTTTATTTTTTATGGAAAATCCCTATCAAGTATTTAGTAAGGAACAGATCTACGCCAGCGTCTGGAGTGATGGAGACATGGATAAGAATCTGATCACGGTGTACATTAACTATTTGAGAAATAAGATTGAAGATGACCCTAAAAAGCCAAAATATTTACAGACAGTTTGGGGAATTGGGTATCTATTTAATCCAGAAGGCAAAGAGGCATGAACTAATAGTTAGCGAATATTTTTATAAAAAAGGTGGTGATCGGTCGTCATCACCTTTTTTGTATTTTTTTATTATGTAAAACTCAAAATAAGCCTTCCAAGCGACAAAAAAAGAAGCTTAAAGCAATTAAATCAGCTGATCCACCAGGGCTAAGATTTTCTTCAATCAATTGTTGATCAAAAAGAATTAAAGCCTGTTCTAGTTCTTTTTCTGAGCTATTGACAGAAAGTGTTTGTAAAAGCTCAGCTGCTTGTTTTTGAACGGTTTGCCAAGCAGCGATACCGCCCCGATTGATTAAATTGGAATCTTCGACCATTGCCATTAAGTGCAACAACAAAATTAAAAACAACATGCGTTGATCTCTTTTATAGTGCTCTCTTAAAAACGGTAGTGCACTATCATTAAGGGAAGGATAGCCTAATTCTGCTTCGCCGCGAATGCCAACGATACCATGTTCTAAATAAAGCTTTTCTCCGTAACTTAAGTGCTTTTTATGGGCCAAACCAGAAAAATCTTTTGAAAGTAACCCTTTTGTCATTTGTTTTACATAGTTAAAAACGTCTGCTGTGTCTTGTTTTGTAAAGGGAATCTGCAATTGTTTATCATTGATTATTTTTCCTGTTGCACTTAAAAGTAAGGCAAAAGAGAAGTTTGCGCCTTTATGGGTATTGACGCCATGGGTTTTTCTTAGCATTGCAGCTTCAGCCTGTTGCCCAAGTGCACGAACCTTTTCAAACAAAATAGAAGGGGAAGCGTCATGATCAAACCCTAGTTCAACATATTCTGAAAGAAATGGAGCAAGTGCGGTGCTACTATCAATAAAAGTAGAATAATTCATGTCTGCATGGGCACCGCAGCTTTTAGGGTCGACCAGACCTGGTTTAGGATAAAGGCTAGCTTCGTATAATAGCGCTTCTAAAGCAAATTCACTGACTAGTTTAGGCGCGTCCTGTTCATTTCGCTGTTTCATTTAAATGTTTTTCCATTTCTTTAAGAATAAAGGTTTGAGAATAATCCAAATGTTCTGTGATAAGTAGTTTTAATTGTTCTTCTTCTTGATTTAGCATGCATTTATAAATCAACCAATGCTCATTTAATGCTTTATCTCGGCGATCTTTAGAACGAATCGAAATATCACGAAAGTAGACAAGATATTCACGTAGTTTCATGACGATCGACTTTAAGCGTAACATCTTGCTTTTTTCGTAAATCAATTCATTGAAATCAGAGAATTTTTGTAAAACCTGATCGATTTCATTAGCTTCATTTAAACGTTCCGTTTCTTCTAACAGCGCTTTTAACTCATCAAAATCTTCAGAATTCATTTCTTTCATCGCTGTGATCGTAGCTAAAACATCCAAAGACTTTCTGATAGCATAAATCTCATTGGCATCATTGAGTGAGATTCCTCGAACGATGATCCCCACACCACGAACATGGTCAACAAGACCTTCTTCAACAAGCTTTTGTAAGGCATAGCGGATCGGTGTACGGCTGATATTCATCACTTCGGAAAACTCTTTTTCGTTGATTCGTTGGCCAGCAGGGATTTCACCTAGAATAATTGTTTTTCGGAAAGCTTTATAAACAAGTTCTTTCAATGGCTCATTAGCGCTTAAATCTAAATTTTTTCCAACTGCTTCTGATATTGTACTCATCTGATTACTCCTCTTCTGATTAATAGTAGGAAAAATAAATGAATATTTTTATTCTATATTGCTTAAAAAAAGATAAGAAAATCGCACAAATCTTTTTATGAAATGTACGATTTTCAAAGAACAAAAATGGTTATTGTGGAATATACAGCGGCATATGACCAGTCAAGATGATCGTTACAACAAAGATAACGAAAATGCCCAACGCCCATTTAGCTGATTCTTTTTGCCATTGCCCCATATCTAAACCTGTTAAACGAAGTAATAGATAGATGAAAGCAACTAATGGACTTAATAAGTGGAAAGCTTGTCCCATTAATGAAGCCAACGCCATTTGCATATCTGTAAATCCGTAAGCACGTCCAGCTTCTGCTAAAACAGGTAACACACCGAAGTAGAACCCATCATTTGAAATAAAGAAAGTACCAGGAGCTGAAATCAAGGCAATCACTAAGCCCCAAAAACCGGCTAATTGATTTGGAATGATTTTTGTGAAACTTTGAGCTAATGCATCTGCCATACCAGTCCCTTGGAAAAGACCCATGAAGACACCCGCTGCAAAAACTAGAATAACAACTTGAACCGCATCGCCGCCATTTGCTCCAATCCGTTTTGATTGGTCTTTTAAGACAGGATAATTAACCATTAAAGCAATTACAGTACCAGTTAAGAATAAGAACAACGGTGGTAAACCAAGACCAACAAATGAGTCTGTCACTAACAATGCAATCAAGGAAATGGTTAAAATCGCATTGAATAACCAAATTTTAGGTCGACGGATCGCCAATGTTTCTTCGTCTGTAACAGTTGTCATTGCGTCGATTTCTTCATCTGTCAGCTGTTTGATGCCCAGGCGAGCACGTTCTTTTCTACCCATAGAAGGCGCAACGATGAAAATCACATAAAGTAAGGCAAGGATCATACCAGGAATTAGATAAGCCAAAATTTCAGCGCCAACATTCAACACACTCATTGCACGTGCGGTTGGTCCACCCCAAGGGAGTAAGTTCATGATCGTATTTTGCAAAATAACAATGACGGCTAAGTTCATCAATTTCATATCCAGTTTCTTATAGATAGGAATAAAAGCTGAACAACAGATTAATGTCGTCGTCGTGCCATCTCCATTAAGAGAAACAGCAGCCGCAACAACAGCTGTAGCGATCAATACTTTCATCGGATCGCCTTTTGCAATGTGGATCATTTTTTTCGTGATTGGGTCAAATAACCCAGCATCCAGCATAATTGAAAAATAAAGAATGGCAAACAATAACATGATACCAGTGGTGGATGTTGTTTTGATTCCTTCCATAACGAAGTCTCCAATGGAGCCTTCTTTAGAAACACCCGCAAACATTGCAATCAAAGCAAAAATCAGTGGAATCAAAACTAGAGCTGTAAACGGTGACATTTTCTTTTTCATGATGACAAACATGAAGACGATGATCATCACATAAGACAAAACAGTTAATAACATTTTTTTCTCTCCTTCAACACTAAATTCGTTTTCCGAAACAATCGGGCGTCTCTTTGTGGTGTTGGGTCTATAGAAAAATAACAGTAAGGTAGATTTAGAAAGCCCTTTCTTGTTTCGTTTAACATGCTTAGTTTAAGCTAAGAAAGTTTAGATAAATAGACGGAAAGCGGAAAAAGAACACCAAAAAAACACAAATGAGAGCGGTTTCTTAAAGAGATGTTAATAAGATGTTAATAAAACCTTAAATGCTTTGAAACGTTGATATAACAAGGTTTTGATGAGCTTTAAAAGTTTTTGGACAAAGAGGAACAGCGAAAGAACAATTTAAGGTGGATGATTTCATTTTATTGTAATCGTTTTTACCTATAATGAATTCATAAACAGAAAGGATGTGAGTTCATGGGTCTATTTGAACGGCTGTTTAATAAAGAAAAAACAAAAATGAAAACGGATCAGCAACTACTTTCTTCTACTGTAGAGGAAAAAGTTGAGTGGCAAGAAATTGCTGGATATATCCCAGTAGAAAGCACAGAATATCAATTTGTTTCGTTAATTGCAACAGCAATCGCTGCCGGTGATCAACCAGAAAGTGAGTTTGTTATTAAACGCATTTCAAAAAGAAATCCAGAAGCACAATTGGTTTCTGTGATCGCTACCAGTATTGCATCGGCTGATCACGTAGAGAGCCAGTTTGTTATTCAGTCAATAAAGGAGAAAAGAACGAATTAGTTTTTGGATTACTTGATGGGTCGGTTAGTTCTTTAGGGAAAGATATATTTATGAATGAGGCAAAAAGCACCTCAGTTATAATTTCTATTTTTCAGTCGAGGCCGGACGAGCCCATTGTGCGTTTAATCATTATCTAGCTTCGCAGGCTAGCCTTTCGGAAAAAAGATAAAATATAAATGAGGCAAAAAGCACCTCAGTTATATTTTCCTATTTTTCTGTCAAGGCTGGATGAGCCTGCTACACTTTTAATTTTAGGAGGAGAAAAAATGTTACGTAAGTTCAAAATTGCAATTGATGGAAAAGAGTATTTAGTAGAAATGGAAGAGATTGGTGGAGTACCGCAAGCGCCAGTTTCAACACCAGCAGCACCTGTAGTAGAAGCGGCACCAACACCTGCACCAGTTGAGCAAGTAGCGCCGATAGCAAGTGCGCCAGCTGGAAACGATGCGATGTTATCACCGATGCCTGGAACAATCTTGAAAATTTTGGTAAATGTTGGCGATACTGTACAAGAAAATCAACCGTTAATGATTCTTGAAGCTATGAAAATGGAAAATGAAATCGTAGCAGGTAAAGCTGGCATGGTCACAGGAATTCATGTTAAACAAGGCGATATGGTCAATCCGGGAGAACCATTAATTACAATCGGTTAAATAGAAAAAAAGTAGTTTAATTTTAAAAGAGGAAGTGACGTTTGTGGAGACATTAATTGAAGGCGTAGTAGGAATGGGACAGGAGCCTGGTCGCATTGTAATGATGGTGATCGGAGGCATCCTGATGTATTTGGGAATCAAAAAAGAGTATGAACCTACTTTACTCGTTCCGATGGGATTAGGAACAATTTTAGTCAATTTCCCTCATTCAGGTGTCCTAAGTGCGGGCGGAGAAGCTGGCCCGTTTCAAGTGTTGTTTGATATAGGAATTTCAACGGAGTTATTTCCATTGTTACTATTTATCGGTATTGGCGCTATGATCGATTTCGGGCCATTATTGCAAAATCCATTTTTATTGTTGTTCGGTGCAGCGGCTCAATTTGGGATTTTCTTTACGATTATTGCGGCCGTTTTATTAGGCTTTGATTTAAATGATGCGGCTTCTATCGGAATTATCGGAGCAGCAGATGGTCCAACGTCCATCTTCGTTGCGAACACGTTGAATTCGAAATATATGGGTGCAATCATGGTAGCGGCTTATTCTTACATGGCCTTGGTTCCTATTATTCAGCCAGTGGCGATTAAAGCTGTTACAACGAAAAAGGAACGTCAAATTCGCATGACTTACCGTGCTGGCGAAGTATCACAAACAGCGAAGATTTTATTTCCTATCGTGATTACGATTGTCGCTGGATTGGTAGCACCAGTCTCACTTCCACTAGTTGGGTTCTTAATGTTTGGGAACTTACTACGTGAGTGTGGAGTCTTGGATCGTTTATCTGTGACAGCGCAAAATGAGTTGGTAAACCTGATTAGTATCGTACTTGGCTTGGCGATTTCAGTGAAAATGCAGTACGAAGAATTTTTACAAATTGATACCTTAATGGTCATTGGTCTTGGATTAGTTGCCTTTATTATGGATTCAGTGGGTGGTGTCTTATTTGCCAAGTTATTAAATCTATTTAGAAAAGAAAAAATCAATCCAATGATTGGTGCGGCAGGAATTTCAGCATTTCCAATGTCCAGTCGAGTGATTCAAAAAATGGCAACGGATGAAGATCCGCAGAACTTTATTTTAATGCATGCAGCAGGTGCGAATGTATCTGGACAGATCGCGTCTGTTATTGCAGGCGGCTTATTATTGGCACTGCTTGCGTAGAGTTTGATAGAAGAAAAGGAAAGGAGCTTGGCTTATGTCAGCTGATTTACTAAAATCATTGGAGCTTTTGGTTTTTGGATGGGGTGGCGTGTTTGTTGTCATTTTTGTGATTTACTTTGCGTCTGTTATGTTAAGTAAATTATTTCCACCTAAAAAATAGGAAGTGATAAGGAATGAATATCAGAAGAATTTGGCTTGATCGAGATCAGGTAGGAAAACAACAGTGGTCAGATTTTCTGATTAAGGCTGATCTAATACCTGATGATCAGCTAGACTATACCATCGGCATCTACGATCAGGAGAAGCTGATTGGAACCGGATCAATTTTTAGAAATATTTTAAAATGTCTTGCAATTGATACCTCTTATCAAAATGAAAATCTGCTTTCCAAAATTGTTCAAGCCTTACGAGAACGACTTGAGGAAATCGGTTATCAGCATTATTTTTTATATACAAAACCAAAAAACAGCAAGTTGTTTCACTCTTTAGGTTTTACTGAAATTGCGGCAACGACCGAACTGGTTTTTATGGAACAAGGCTTTCCTGATTTTGCAGACTATTTAACAGAACTTAAAAAGCAACAACGTATGACACAAAACAATGCAGCCATTGTAATGAATGCCAATCCATTTACGAATGGTCATTTATATTTAGTGACAGAAGCAGCTAAATGGGCGGAAACAGTTTATCTCTTTGTTTTGTCTGAGGAGCGCTCATTATTTGATGCAAAGACACGTTTTGAACTGGTAAAAGAAGGCGTTAGTCACTTATCAAATGTTGTTGTTTTACCAACAAGAGAATATATGGTATCCAGTGCAACTTTTCCATCATACTTTTTGAAGGATCAGGCAAAAGCTAGTATTGCTCAAGTTCAGGCTGTGCTGGATGCCACTTTATTCAAAGAAAAAATTGCCTCTACTTTGTCAATTTCAGCTAGATTTGTTGGAGAAGAGCCATTTTCAGAAGTAACGGAGATTTACAATCAAGCGATGAAAAAGACCTTTGGTTCAGAGCTGAAACTAGTTATTTTACCAAGAAAAAAAATAGATGAAGAAGCGATCAGCGCTACCAAAGTTCGCGCTTTGATGGAACAGGGAAATTACACAGCGATTAAGCCGCTTGTTCCGCCAAAAACGTTTGAAGAAATAATGAAACAAAAAAATAAGTAACGAGGTGTATATTTTGGAAATCAAACAAAACGCATCTGCTGGTACAACTGAATCAAGCGATATTATGATTACAATTGGAACAAACAGCGGACAAGGAATTCTGATTGAGCTGGACAGTAGTGTTGAAAAACAATTTGGACGTCAAATTCGTGAAAAAATCCAAGAGACTTTAAATAAGTTGTCTGTTACTGATGCGAAGGTTCAGGCAATTGATAAGGGTGCATTGGATTGTACCATTCAAGCTCGAACGGTGGCGGCTGTTTATCGCGCTGCTGGCGAAGAAAATGTAGACTGGCAGGTGTTAAATACATGGAACGTTTAAGAAGAACAATGATGTTTGTGCCTGGAGCCAATGCTTCAATGCTAAGAGATGCAACGTTATATGGTGCTGATTCGTTGATGTTTGACTTAGAGGATGCTGTGTCTTTAAAGGAAAAAGATAGTGCACGTTTACTTGTTTATCATGCTTTGCGGACCTTTGATTATTCGAGTGTGGAAACGGTCGTTCGAATCAATGGCTTAGATACAGTGGGTCGTCAAGATGTGGAAGCAATGGTTTTGGCAGGCGTTGATGTGATTCGTTTACCAAAAACTGAAACGGCTCAAGATATTGTAGACGTGGCAGCGGTTATCACTGAAATGGAAATAAAATATGGGATCAACGTTGGCGCAACAAAAATGATTGCAGCGATCGAATCAGCTGAAGGGGTTTTAAATGCTCGAGAAATCGCGCGTGCAAGTGATCGTTTGATCGGTATTGCGCTTGGTGCAGAAGATTATGTAACAAATATGAAAACACACCGCTATCCAGATGGACAAGAATTATTTTTTGCTCGCAGTTTCATTTTACACTCAGCTAGAGCCGCTGGAATTGCAGCAATCGATACAGTCTATTCAAATGTTGATAATACAGATGGCTTCTTAGCGGAAGTTGAGCTGATCAAGCAATTAGGTTTTGATGGTAAATCTGTCATTAATCCACGTCAAATACCATTAGTAAACAGTGTCTATGAACCAACTGAAAAAGAAATTCAAAATGCGAAAGAGGTTATCTGGGGAATTCGTGAAGCAGAAGCTAAAGGTTCAGGCGTAATTTCAGTAAATGGAAAAATGGTCGATAAACCAATCGTTGAACGAGCAGAGCGAGTGATTGCTTTAGCCATTGCAGCAAAATTAATTTCTGAGGAGGAAGTCTAAAATGAAAAATAACGTAGGCAAAGAAATTCCAGATAATTATGCTGAACAATATGGTTTATTTAAAGGTGAGCTAACGAACATTCATGAATACAAAGAGGCCAGCCGTACAATCAATCCAGTCAGACCAAGAGATACAAAGCTATTAGGTAGCTTAAGAGAAGCAATTGAAAAAACAGGATTAAAAGATGGCATGACAATTTCTTTCCATCATCATTTTAGAGAAGGCGATTTTGTGATGAACATGGTGTTAGATGAGATTGCAGCTTTAGGGATCAAAAATCTATCGATCGCACCTAGCTCGATCGCCAATGTTCATGAACCATTGATCAATCATATCAAAAATGGTGTGGTCACAAATATTACTTCTAGTGGGTTACGTGATAAAGTTGGCGCTGCGATTTCTGAAGGAATCATGGAAAATCCTGTTGTCATCCGTTCGCATGGTGGTCGTGCCAGAGCGATTGCTGCAGGCGATATCCATATTGATGTGGCTTTTCTTGGCGCACCAAGTTCAGACGCTTATGGCAATGTAAATGGGACTAAAGGCAAGGCAACATGTGGTTCTTTAGGGTATGCCATGATTGATGCCAAATATGCAGATCAAGTCGTGATCATCACAGATAGTTTGATGCCTTATCCAAACACACCAATCAGTATCCCACAAACCGATGTGGATTTTGTCGTAGAAGTTGAAGCGATCGGTGATCCTGATGGGATAGCTAAAGGGGCGACTCGATTTACCAAAAATCCGAAAGAACTATTGATTGCAGAATACGCCGCTAAAGTAATCACACATTCGCCGTATTATAAAAATGGTTTTTCTTTCCAAACAGGAACTGGTGGAGCAGCCTTAGCTGTTTCGAGATTTTTGAAGGAAGCCATGATTAAAGATGGCATTACCGCTAGTTTTGCTTTAGGTGGTATTACAAATGCAATGGTTGAATTATTAGAAGAAGGACTCGTTAAAAAAATCATCGATGTTCAAGATTTTGATCATCCCTCTGCGGTTTCTTTAGGCAAGAATGAGAACCACTACGAAATTGATGCAAATATGTATGCTTCACCTTTAAGCAAAGGTTCTGTCATCAATCAGTTAGATACAGCGATTCTTTCTGCGTTAGAAATTGATACAAATTTTAATGTGAACGTTATTACAGGATCAGATGGCGTGATTCGCGGCGCGTCTGGCGGACATTCAGATACAAGTGCGGCTTGTAAAATGAGTTTGGTGATTGCACCATTGATTAGAGGAAGAATTCCAACAATCGTTGAAGAAGTTAATACAGTGGTAACTCCTGGTAGCAGCATTGATGTTGTTGTGACAGAAGTGGGGATTGCGATTAATCCAGAACGTCAAGACCTAGTAGAACATTTTAAAGCGTTAGATGTTCCGCAATTAACAATGAAAGAACTGCAAGAAAAAGCCTATAGCATCGTAGATCGGCCAGATGCCATCCAATATGGTGATAAAGTCGTTGCATTGATCGAATATCGTGATGGTTCAATTATCGATGTGGTCAAAAATGTCTAAAACCCATTTAAAGGGAGAAACAATTACACTGATAGACATGCTGAACGCTCGAGAAAAACGGGCAACGATTCAGCGAGAACTTTTACGAAAGCATCCTACGTGCACTTTATTAAGCGCTACGATGAATATTCCAGGACCTGTAAAGACGAACGAGCGGCTAAGACATGCTTTTTTAACTGTCATTAAAGAGATCACTCCTCTTTTTCCTCCTGAAAAAATAGTTGCTCGCAAACACCGAGAGTTGAAAACAGGTTCGGAATACTATCTAGTCCTTAATGAAACACCAAAAGAGCTGAAGAAAAAACTAATTGAAATTGAAGAAACGCATCTCTACGGTCGTTTGATGGATTTAGATGTCGTTTATCTAAAAGATCAACTCTTATGTTCTGTCAGTCGTACCGAACTAAATCACAAACCTAGAACTTGTTTTATTTGTGAAGAAGAAGCAAAAGTGTGCGGTAGACAAAGACGCCACAGCGTAGAAGAAATGCAAGAAACAATAGCCAACTTATTGAGAAAGGAAGGATGAAATGACAAAAGAAATCCTTTTTACTGAAACTGTACTGCGTGACGGGCAACAAAGCCAAATTGCTACACGTATGCCGACAAGTGATATGCTGCCGATTATTCAAACTTTGGATGAAGCAGGCTATCATGCTTTAGAAATGTGGGGCGGGGCTACGTTTGATGCTTGTATTCGTTTCTTGAATGAAGATCCTTGGGAACGACTAAGAGCAATTCGAAAAGCGGTTAAAAATACAAAGCTACAAATGCTGTTACGCGGACAAAATTTACTTGGTTATAAAAATTATGCGGATGATGTTGTAGAAGCGTTTGTCCAAAAATCAATCGAAAATGGTATTGATATTATTCGTGTTTTTGATGCGTTAAATGATACAAGGAATTTACAAACGTCAATTGAAGCAACGAAAAAATTTGGTGGACACTGCCAACCAGCCATTTCATATACGACCAGTGATTTTCACACGATCGATTATTTTGTCGGATTAACGACAGAACTTGAAAAAATGGGGGCAGATTCCATCTGCATCAAAGATATGGCAGGGATTCTGACACCTGACGATGCCTATCGTTTAGTTACCGAAATCAAGTGTAAAATCCAAGTGCCTTTAGAAGTTCATACACACGCGACTAGCGGTATTTCTGAGATGACTTATTTGAAAGCTGTCGAAGCTGGTGCAGATATTATTGATACAGCTATTTCATCATTTTCCGGAGGAACTAGTCAACCAGCTACTGAATCAATGGCACTTGCTTTAGAAAATTTAGGCTATAACACTCATTTAGATATGAAAAAAGTAGCAGAAGCGGCTGACTATTTTAACCCGATTCGCGATAAATTTAGAGAAGAAGGCTTATTGAATCCTAAAGTAAAAGATACAGAACCAAAAACGTTGATTTATAAAGTGCCTGGCGGAATGTTATCCAATTTATTAAGTCAATTGACCGAACAAGGACTAGCAGATAAATACGAAGAGGTTCTAAGAGAAGTACCAAAAGTTCGTGCGGATCTTGGTTATCCTCCACTTGTAACACCATTATCCCAGATGGTAGGAACTCAAGCAGTAATGAACGTGATCAGCGGTGAACGATACAAAATGGTTCCAAAAGAAATCAAGGATTATGTTAAAGGATTATATGGCAAACCACCCGTTGCTATTTCCGAAGAAATGACGAAATTGATTATTGGCGAAGAAGAAGTAATTACCATTAGACCAGCAGATCTATTAACACCAGAGCTGCCTATATACAAAAAAGAAATTGAAGCGTATGCAAAATCAACTGAAGATGTATTGATGTATGCGTTATTCCCGCAACAAGGAAAAGATTTCTTAGGAAGAAGAGAAGATCGCTTTTATGATGTCCCAATACAAGAGGTGAGCGTTACCTTAGATATTTGATGAATAGAAAATAGTTTACTTTCAAAGTGAGCTTTTGAAAAGAAGTCGTTTAGAGAGTAATGTCGTAATAGACAAACGATCCGCTTTTTATACAGCTCACCCTTTATTCTGATCGAGAGTCCGGAACAAAACTGATATTTAGTTTTGTTCCGGACTCTCGATTTTTATTTAGTTTATATAAATTGATTTTTGATAAAGCATGACTGTTTCTTCGTGGTTAGGCCTCAAAGCTACTTTTTGAGTACCTAGCAAATGAAACGCATTTTTGTCATAAAACTGATAGGAACATGTTGTATCCGTAAATAATTCAAACTGTTTAACTCCTGAACTTTGGTAGTGCTCGATTGTTTTTTTCATTAATTTTTTACCGATGCCCTGCCCTTGATGAGCAGATGATACTGCAAAGAGGCTAACTTCGTTCGTCAGTTTTCCAGTATTTTTTGTTAAAATAGGATAGGCCTTTGTCAAATTAAAATAATCTTTAAAATATTGTCGTGCTTCTTTACCTAAGAAAGGAAGGACAAAAGCCTGTCGAATTAATTTCATACTGTAGTAAAGGAAATTTAACAAGTTAAACTGAGTCTTTGTCTTGCCGATAATCAATCCGACAATTTTATGATCCGAAATAGCATAAAAGGCAAAATCGTTTGTCATGTTCAAAAAAGTAATAAATAACTTGAGTGTTTTATCATGATCCGCCTGAATTGGCATGCGCTGAGATAGATTCCAGCTATCACTAATGAGTGCGATAACCTCTTTTTCTTGTTTTTTATCTAGTTGGTCGATTGTAATAATTTCCATAGATTCATCCCCTTTGGTTGTGCTATCATAAAACTAGCATTAAACCTTGGTTGAGGGTCAAGCTAAAATTGAGATTAAAAAGGAGAAAAAAATGTCCTATTCTTTAGACGAAGTTTCACGTTTAACAAAGTTGACAAAAAGTTCCATTCGCTATTATGATACACACAATATTATCACGATAAAAAGAAGTGATAAAGGATATCGCGAGTTTTCAGAAGATGACCTGGTCGTGCTTCACTATATTGCTTTTATGAAAAAGAGTAAATTTACCTTAAAAGAAATTGCGATCATCGTCAAAGCGTTATATAGAGATGACTACGAGGATTCAACGATGGCAATCCAGAGGCAGCTTCAATTAAAATTAATTGATTTGAAGGCACAGTTTATTAGTTTACAAAAGAATATTCTCTTGATTGAAACGATTCAGCCATCTATAAACAAGGTGCGAACACCAAAAGATGAACGAGAAATACTAGATAGAATTTCAGAATTGATGAGTGACTAGAGCGTTCGATTTGTTAGAGTATGAAGGTCTTTTAAGTAGTCTTTTCTGCTAGTGGACTATCAACTTTTTTCTGGATATCACCTAAAATAAAAATTATAAATCAGCATAAGTCAACTGCTTCGTATGACTTTGAAGCAATAACTCCTTCGCTTCAGAGCTAATCGCCATCGCCACTTCTTTTGTTCTGGGAATGGTCAAACTAGATGTTTTCAAAATGAAATCATCTAGGTATCCAGGATGTAGAATCAGCATATCCACACCATCTTCATGAGGATGACTCACTATTTTTTTCAAGCTCTCAAAAGGGTTATATGACGGAAGCATGCTATCCATTGAGACGTAGACTTTTGTTTGATTAACCTGCATAGAGCCACCCTCAAAGGAAAATCCTGAAAACTTCAGCTGGTATTTTTCAGCAATCATTTGGAGGCCTTTAACGACGTTAGGACTTTCAACTGCATGGCCTTCAAAATATTGTGGCTGCTGTCCAGTTAATTCCACAAATTTGTGATACTGGGCTTCAATTTCAAGTAAGACTTCCTCTAAAACAACAAAGTCTTCTTTCGCTTGACGGTATTCTTTTGAAGGTTTAAAATACCCATCTGCTGTTGTAATGCTAGGAATTAATTTGGGGTCTGTCAGTGGCTTTCCTACACAAATATTGGTATGACATCCGTAACAAACGGTTTCATTTTTTAATAAAGCCAGTCCATGCTCGCTGGCAGGCATATTTACCATCACTCCTACATTGTTGACGACACCATCAATCACTGATTTCGCAATCCCATAATTGACTGCTTCGGAATAGCCTAAATCATCTGCTCGTATTAAAATACTCATTTATTCCACCTGTCCTTTCGTTTCAACACCTACAAAGTAAGTGATAGCCGCTGCAACTACAATTGCAATAATACCACTAATGATGCCGTTGATTAAGTTTGTTGTAGAGCCCCCTGCATAACTGCTTAGTGCTAAAAAGTTTGCAACGGGCACCAATGCATAAGCTGTCACCCCAGTTAGAGAAGCGTAAACTGCCCCAGCAAAGCCACCTGCCATTAGTCCTAAAAATGGACGTTTGTATTTTACTGCTACTCCGTAGACACCTGGTTCAGTAACTCCGCCAATAATTCCCGCAATCACATAGCTCCAAGCTAAATTCTTTTCCTCTTTATTCTTAATTCGTAAGGCTGCTCCAATACACATACCAGTTACTGCCATACTAGCTGCTACAGCACCTAATGTGACAAAATTATCAGACCCATTTGAGGCAAATAGCATGAACATGGTTGTAATCATTAATAAATGCATCCCAGTCATGACTAAAAACTGCCATAAAGCGCCTATTAAACCAATGGCAATTAAATGGGCAATTCCACCTAAGTTTCCAAATGCTAGAATCCCTTCAGAAATATATTGACCAATAAAGTTTCCTGCAGGTCCAAGAACGACTAGTGTTAATGGAATCATAATGGCAATCGTAAAGGTAGGTGCAAAAATAGTTTTTAATGAGTTAGGTAAATAAGTTTTAAAGAATTTCTCAACATAAGACATTACCCACACAGCTAAGATAATAGGGATGACTGTACTTGAATAGACCTGTGCTTGTGCTGGAATACCATAGACTGTGAAAGGGAGTCCATCTGTTGCAATTTGCACAAGAGTCGGGTGAATCATAATCCCTCCTAAAAGCATTGCAACAACGGTTGTCGTTTTAAATTTGACAGATGCAGTATAGGCGATAAAAATAGGGAAGAAATAAAAACCAGCATCACCCACAAAAGTCAGTAAAGTATATAAATCTGATTTTTCGGTTAAGATATTTAACATGCCCGGTCCAAATATGGCAACCACCATTTTGAACATAGAAGCGGCAACTAAAAGCGGGATTAAAGGGGTTAAACAGCCTGCTAAAGCATCAAGAATATTGTTTCCTAAACGTTTAAAGGTCAGCTTTTCTTTTGGTTTATCAAGATTTTCCTGAATTGGACTACTATTACTAAAGCCGCCAAGTGTACAGATACTAGCATAAACTTGGTCTACAGTTTGCCCAATGATAATTTGTAATTGTCCACCAGAATGGGCGACACCTAATACGCCTGGAATCGTTTTTAGCTCCTCATCTTTTGGTAAGCTGCTGTCTTTTATATTAAAACGCAATCTTGTCATGCAGTGGGTGACATATGAAACGTTGTCCTTGCCCCCAACACCTGCTAAAATTTGTTTTGCTAATTCATTAAATTGTTTTTCTTTTTCCATCATTATTCTCCTCATTGTGTATTTTTTACGATACGATTGATATGAATCATGAGATAGAGTAGCTCATCTTCTGTGCTCTCTATTCCTAAAGCTTGATAAATGAGGGTGGCGATTGAAGTCGCGCAAGCATAAATGCTAGGAAGTGTGTCTTTCATGGTGCGAAATAGGGTATCATTGCTATCTACAAACTGCTCTTCCTTTTGAATTCTTTTGATGTAATAACGTAAGTGCATTACAAATCGATTGTAATGGAATTCTTCTCTATTCAATGTGAGTTGAAACTGATTTTCAATTATTTCAGAGCTTAATCCAATGAGTTCTTCCACATTCGGCTCATCCTCATCTATTGCTATTTCTTCCTGTGCATTGACAAAGTGCATGGCGATTGTTGTAATTTCAGATTCAGGTAAAGTAATCAACAAACGTTTTTGAACCAGCTGCACAGTATATCTGCCCAATTGAGTTTCGCGAGGATAGAGTTGCTGAATATCATAGGAAAAAATTAATTTTAAATCTTTGAAATTTTTCATCCTAGTAATCGCAAAATGTAAATGATCGGCTAAACTAAATACCATATTCGGGTTTAATGTTTTATGAAGCTCAAACTGAGCCGTTTTAACAATTTCAGCACTAATTTCTAAAATATCTTGTGGAATTTCCATGAGTAACTGATGATAATGTGCATTTAATTGGTAAAAGGTCATCGAAATCTTGCTTAAATCTGTTAACTCATAAGGCATTTTGGGAAAACCAATGCCAACTCATAAGGCATTTTGGGAAAACCAATGCCGTTTCCAAATGCAACCAATTCATGTCCATTTGCGTCTAGACAAACAGCAACATTATTGTTTATTTTTTTGATTATTTTCATAATAAACATCTTGATTAACGTGTAATCATAATCCTCCTTCCTTTTTTTCTAAACAAAAAAACTCTATTTGGGCATACTAAACCAAAGAATAATCACCTCATTCTTATGGTAATGCCTCCAAAAAGAGTTACAATCCATGTTCTATTTTATTGGGTAAAGTATATCATATGAAACAAGCGCTTTCAATAGTAGGAAGTAAATACTTTGCTATTTCCTTTTTTGAAAGAAAAATGGGTGTATATATGATGTGTTCGCTGGTTAACCTTTTTTCAAAGACAAGAATAGTATAGAGGAAGCGAATAGTGAGTTAGGCTAAGCTTGCATCAAATCATGCAATAAATGATAGACAAGTGGAAATAATCTGAAGCCGTCCTCTGCTAAAAAATGTCTGCCTCACTCTGGTTGAATAAAAAATGATGACTTGTTTTCTTTTCATAAGAGGTGGGCAATTAAACCAATAAATAGGGAATTGCAAGATGATTTGGTCATAGGCTTCTATCAACTGTTGCACTTTTTAAACATCAATTTTTCTATGGTTGGAGGTGAATAACATTCAACGTTTCATATAAAAACCTCCATAGATATCACCAAAGCTAAAATATCGTTTATCTAAAAAAGGTGAAACGCTGATGCTCATCTTAAATATGATGTGTGATTTTGGAAAAAAATAAAGATGACCATGGACTGATAAATGAGAAGCGTTAAAGATGTAGGCTTTATTGCCTCAGCAAGAAGCAATGCTGTATTAGATAGTTGATTGCAATAAAATTTGAAGACAGGTCCGTTCAACAAGTGCTTTTTTATTCTAAAGAATTTCTTAACAAAAATAAAAAAAATTGTCTTACATGAAAGCGGTAAAAATGATATTAAATTACCAGAAAATAACTCAACAAATGTCATTTAGGATAGAACGAAATACTTCTTTTTTTAGATGGGGTATAAATTAGAAAAAAATGTGATTTCTATGCAAAAACGCTAATTTCCAGTGGGTTTTAAGTGCTTATAACCACATATAAACCATTATATTGGCGATTTTATAATGTGACAAACATCTGACATTAATGTGTTAGTTAATATGACTTTTCTCATTTTTTTGAAGGTTTACATTTACATATAATGCCGTTATAATGGCTAGAATCAGGTCTATAGTAAAAGGAAGCCTTGCTGATTATTTGACCTTGTACATATATAAATCTGTGAGCTAGTTTTTCGGAAAAAAGATAAAATACGATTGTGGCAAAAAGTGTCACAAACATATTTTTCTATTTTCCTGTCAGAGCTGTACGAGCCTGCTACGCTTTTGCTGTTATCTAGCTGCACAAATCAATCCTTAGGAAAATAGATAAATTGTCAGTGAAACAAAGAACGTTTCAAAGTCAATTTCCTAATTTTCGACAGGATTAACCGATTTGTTCCGCTTTTGCTTTGAAACACAGCGAAAGAAATGAACTGATGTTGAAAAGTACAAGGTGAAGCAAAGCGGAACGTTGTTACCATATGTTATCCGGCTGCACAGGCTAACCTTTCGGGAAAAAGATAAAAATAGAATGAGACAAAAAGCGTCTCAGTCGATTTTTCCTATTTTCCTGTCAAGGTTGAACGAGCCTGTTCCGCTTTTAATGTTATCTAGCTGCACAAATCAATCCTTAGGAAAATAGATAAATTGTCAGTGAAACAAAGAACGTTTCAGAGCCAATTTCCTAATTTTCTACAGGATTAACCGATTTGTTCCACTTTTGCTTTGAAACACAGTGAAAGAAATGAACTGATGTTGAAAAGTACAAGGTGAAGCAAAGCGGAACGTTGTTACCGATATCTTATCTAGCTACGCAGGCTAGCTCTTCGGAAAAAAGATAAAATATGATTGTGGCAAAGAGCGCCACCCTCCTATTTTCCTATTTTTCTGTCAGAGCTGAACGAGCCTGCTACGCTTTTAATGCTATCTAGCTGCACAAATCAATCCTTAGGAAAATAGATAAATTGTCAGTGAAACAAAGAACGTTTCAAAGCCAATTTCCTAATTTTCGACAGGATTAACCGATTTGTTCCGCTTTTAAATTAGGAGGGATGTTTTTGATTATGAGTAAGCAATCTTCAGAAAAAGTTTTTGAAATCAAGGATCAGAAGTATCAGTATTATTCACTAGCTTCATTAGAAACAGAACAACATCAGTTCGTTTCAACGTTACCATTTAGTATTCGTGTACTGCTGGAATCGTTATTGCGGCAGGAAAATGGTGTCGGGATCACGCAAGAACATATTGAAAATTTAGCTCAATGGTCTTCAGATCATGAGAATCAAGGGGAGGTGCCTTTTAAGCCTGCTCGAGTGATCCTGCAAGATTTTACAGGTGTTCCAGCCGTTGTTGATTTGGCGTCGTTACGAAAAACGATTGCTGATTTTGGTGGAGATCCTAGGACAATCAATCCCGAAGTTCCTGTTGATTTAGTTGTTGACCATTCCGTTCAAGTAGATGTAGCTGGAGTCAAACAAGCGCTGCAGTTAAATATGAAAATGGAGTTTCAACGCAATCAAGAGCGTTATCGTTTTTTAAGTTGGGCTCAAAAAGTCTTTGATAATTATCGTGTTGTCCCACCTGCAACAGGGATTGTTCATCAAGTCAATATTGAATATCTAGCTTCTGTTGTGACACAAAAAAAACTAGAGGATGGTACAATCTTGCTCTATCCTGATACATTAGTTGGAACCGATTCTCATACGACAATGGTCAATGGATTAGGCGTTTTAGGTTGGGGCGTTGGCGGAATTGAAGCCGAGGCGAGTATGCTTGGCGAACCATCATATTTTCCAATTCCAGAAGTTGTCGGTGTCCGTTTTATCAATGAATTATCCCAAGGTGCAACGGCAACAGATTTAGCTTTAAAAGTCACACAAGTATTAAGAAAACAAAAAGTTGTCGGGAAATTTGTAGAATTTTTTGGTGCAGGTTTAGCCAGTTTGAGTTTGGCTGATCGAGCAACGGTCGCCAATATGGCACCTGAATATGGCGCAACTTGCGGCTTCTTCCCTGTAGATGATGAGACAATTCGTTATTTGCGACTAACAGGAAGGGAAGAAGAAGCGGTAGAGATTACAGAACGCTATTTAAAAGAAAATCAATTATTTTACAATCCTTTAAATGATTTAGAGCCGAATTATACCAAAGTTATCGAAATCGATTTAAGTTTGATCGAGGCAAATCTGGCAGGACCAAAAAGACCACAGGATCTTGTTCCTTTATCAGAAATGAAAAGAGCCTTTGAGCAAGTAATGAATGCACCAGAAGGCTTACAAGGATATGGATTGTCTGAGAAACAGCAGAATCAACGTGTTGCTTTAGATTTAGAGGGCGTTCGTCATGAATTAAAGCCAGGGGCAGTCGCAATTGCAGCGATCACCTCGTGCACGAATACCTCGAATCCATTTGTTATGTTAAGTGCAGGGTTAGTTGCCAAAAAGGCCGCTCAGCTTGGGTTAAACGTACCAAATTATGTAAAAACCTCTTTAGCACCAGGTTCAAAGGTTGTAACAGCCTATTTAGAAAAGGCTGGATTGCTACCTTATTTAGAACAATTAGGCTTTCATTTAGTTGGCTATGGCTGTACAACGTGCATTGGTAATTCAGGTGCACTAAAACCAGAAGTCGAAGCAGCTATCAAAGAAAATGATCTCTTAACTGCAGGTGTTTTAAGCGGAAACCGTAACTTTGAGGGGCGTATCCATCCTTTAGTTAAAGCCAATTATTTAGCTTCACCGCCACTCGTTGTTTTATATGCATTAGCTGGAACCGTAGATATTGATGTATTACATGAACCAATTGGGTTTGGTGAAAATGGTATTCCAGTTTACTTCAATGATTTATGGCCAACTCGTGATGAAATTCAAGCGTTGATCGATGAATGTGTGACACCTGAACTGTATAAACAAGAATATGCAAGAGTCTTTAGCGACAATGAAGAATGGAATAGCATTGAAACTGATGCAGAGCCTTTGTATGGTTGGGAAGAAGCATCTACTTACATTGCTAATCCACCTTATTTTTCAGGGATGACCAAAGAAAGAAAACCGAGAAAACCTTTAAAACAACTAGCTGTACTAGCCAAATTTGGCGATTCAGTGACAACCGATCACATTTCTCCTGCTGGGAGCATCCAAAAAAATAGCCCAGCAGGTCAATATTTGGTAGAACGAGGCGTTCCAGTTCGTGAATTTAACTCATATGGTGCCAGACGTGGTCATCATGAAGTGATGATGCGAGGAACGCTAGCCAATATTCGGATTCGCAACCAGTTAGTGCCCGATGTAGAAGGTGGGTATACTATTTTTATACCAACACAAGAAAAGATGGCTATCTATGATGCAGCGATGAATTATCAAAAGCAAAACACAAAGCTAGTGATTTTAGCAGGGGATGATTATGGAATGGGATCATCCCGAGACTGGGCAGCTAAAGGTGTTCAACTTTTAGGGGTCGAGGCTGTGATTGCTAAAAGTTATGAACGGATCCACCGTTCTAATTTAGTGATGATGGGTGTCTTACCCTTACAATTCAAATCAGGTGAAGATGCAGACAGTTTAGGACTAACTGGCACTGAGTTATTTGATATTGCAATCGATGAAACAAAAGGTATTTTGGATACGGTGGCTGTTACAGCAACAAAAGCGAATGGAGAAATTATTCAGTTTGAAACAATCCTTCGTTTTGATTCGGCTGTTGACATTACCTATTATCAGCATGGTGGAATCTTACCAATGGTGATTCGTAAGAAACTTCAACGTTAGTTTAGGCTAAGAAAAAATGAGATATAACGACATGAAGGTTGTTATCTTACTTCACTCTAACTATATGAGCCTGCTTCGCTTCTTGCTTTGAAGCATGCCAAGAAATACAACAAAGTCATGAGTTGATATTGATTGGTGCAAAGTGTAGCGGAACGTTGTTACCGTATGTTATCTAGCTACGCGGGCTAACTCCTTGGGAAAAAGATAAAAATAGTTTGTGATAAAAAGCACCACAATCGATTTTTCCTATTTTCCAGTCGGAGTTAAATGAGCCTGCTTCGCTTTTAATGTTATCTAGCTACGCGGGCTAGCTTCTCGGAAAAAAGATAAAAACTAAATAAGGCAAAAAGCGCCTCAGTTAGTTTTTCCTATTTTTCAGTCGAAGCTAAACGAGCCCGCTTCGCTTTTACTGTAATCTAGCTGCACGGGCTAGTCTCTCGGAAAAAAGATAAAAACTAAATAAGGCAAAAAGCGCCTCAGTTAGTTTTTCCTATTTTCCAGTCGAAGCTAAACGAGCCCGCTTCGCTTTTACTGTAATCTAGCTGCACGGGCTAGTCTCTCGGAAAAAAGATAAAAACTAAATAAGGCAAAAAGCGCCTCAGTTAGTTTTTCCTATTTTCCAGTCGAAGCTAAACGAGCCCGCTTCGCTTTTACTGTAATCTAGCTGCACGGGCTAGTCTCTCGGAAAAAAGATAAAAACTAAATAAGGCAAAAAGCGCCTCAGTTAGTTTTTCCTATTTTCCAGTCGAAGCTAAACGAGCCCGCTTCGCTTTTACTGTAATCTAGCTGCACGGGCTAGTCTCTCGGAAAAAAGATAAAAACTAAATAAGGCAAAAAGCGCCTCAGTTAGTTTTTCCTATTTTCCAGTCGGAGTTAAATGAGCCTGCTTCGTTTTTACTGTTATCTAGCTACGCGGGCTAGTCTCTCGGAAAAAAGATAAAAACTAAATAAGGCAAAAAGTGCCTCAGTTAGTTTTTCCTATTTTTCAGTCGAAGCTAAACGAGCCCGCTTCGCTTTTACTGTTATCT
This sequence comes from Enterococcus silesiacus, assembly GCF_001886225.1. Taxonomy (NCBI): domain Bacteria; kingdom Bacillati; phylum Bacillota; class Bacilli; order Lactobacillales; family Enterococcaceae; genus Enterococcus; species Enterococcus silesiacus. The sequence continues at coordinate 31,631 of NZ_JXLC01000002.1, forward strand.
AGCTACATGGGCTAGTCTCTCGGAAAAAAGATAAATTATGAATGAGATAAAAAGCACCTCAGTCGTAATTTCCTATTTTTCAGTCGAGACTGAACGAGCCCATTCCGCTTTTNTATCTAGCTACATGGGCTAGTCTCTCGGAAAAAAGATAAATTATGAATGAGATAAAAAGCACCTCAGTCGTAATTTCCTATTTTTCAGTCGAGACTGAACGAGCCCATTCCGCTTTTAGATTAAGGAGGAATTGGATGGAGATTCACAAAGGTTTAGAAGGTGTAGTCGTATCTGAAACTAGAATCAGTTCGATTGTAGAAAATCAACTGCTTTTTGCAGGTTTTAATATTGATGATTTAGTTGCTGAGAATGTTCAATTTGAAGAAGTGATTTATCTATTATGGTATTTAAAAATACCGACAAAACAAGAGTTGATAAAATTTAAGCAAGAATTATCTATACAAATGCCAATATCTGATACCATCATTACGTGTTTAAAGATACAAACTCGCCAGAACCTTCACCCGATGAGTGTGTTACGGTCAACGATTTCATTATTAGGCGTGTTTGATCCAAATGCTGAAGCAACAGATGAGATTTCAGCCTATCAGCAAAGCATTTCTTTACAAGCAAAAATGCCGACGATCATTGCAGCGTATGCGCGTTTAAGAAAGGGACTGGATCCAATTCCTCCGCGAAGTGACTTGTCAATGGCGGCTAATTTTCTTTATATGTTGACTGGAGTTGAAGCAGATCAAGTACAAATAGCGGCCATGAATCAAGCGTTAGTTTTACATGCAGATCATGATTTAAATGCCAGTACTTTTACGGCTCGAGTCTGTGCTTCAACCTTGTCAGACGTTTATTCATGTATTACAGCTGCAATTGGTTCTTTAAAAGGACCTCTTCATGGTGGCGCCAACGAAAAAGTATTTGATATGTTAAAAGAAATTGATTCTGAAAATCTAAATGTAGCAGACTATCTAAATCAAAAATTAGATCGCAAAGAAAAAGTCATGGGCTTTGGTCATCGTGTATATAAAACTGAAGACCCAAGAAAAAAGCATTTGAAAAAATTGGCAAAAGAGCTAACGGGGATCACACAAAAAGAACAGTGGTATTTTTTATCTTGCCAAGTAGAGCGCTATTTAAAAGAGACTAAAGGCTTGATCCCAAATGTCGATTTTTATTCTGCAACAGTTTACCATTGTCTGGATATTGATAGTGACTTGTTTACATTGATTTTTGCTATGAGTCGAGTTGCTGGCTGGTTAGGTCATATTGATGAACAGAAAAAAGAAGACTGCTTAATTCGACCGCGCTCACATTATATTGGTCCTAAACAGCTAAAATATAGTGACTTGAATACTACATTACATTCGGGAGGCATGGAAGCATGAAACATGGGGAGAAAATTGTGTTGGAAAATGGCAAATTAGTTGTTCCTGATCGTCCAATCATCCCATTTATTGAAGGTGACGGAATCGGACCAGAAATTTGGCGGGCAGCTAAAAATGTCTTTGATATGGCTATAAACAAAGCTTATAAAGGAAAACGGGAAGTAATCTGGCAAGAAGTTTTGGCAGGAGAGAAAGCGTTTAATGAAACCAAAAGTTGGTTACCAGATGAAACATTAGAAACGATCAAAACCCATCTTGTAGCAATCAAAGGTCCATTAACGACTCCGATTGGTGGAGGATTTCGTTCATTGAATGTGGCATTGCGGCAAGAATTAGATTTATATATTTGCTATCGACCAGTCCGTTATTTTGAAGGTGTTCCATCACCGTTAAAGCATCCGGAAAAGACAGATATGATGATTTTTAGAGAAAATACAGAAGATATCTATGCGGGGATCGAGTTTCCAGCGCAAAGCGTAGAAGCCGAAAAGCTGATCACCTATTTAAAAACAGAGTTTGGTGTCAACAAGATTCGCTTTCCAGAATCATCGGCAATTGGGATCAAGCCCGTTTCTAAAGAAGGAACTGAGCGTTTAGTTCGAGGAGCGATTGAACATGCATTGAAAAATAAACGAAAATCAGTCACGCTAGTCCACAAAGGAAATATTATGAAATTTACAGAAGGCGGTTTTAAAAACTGGGGCTATGCGTTGGCTACAAATGAGTTTGGCGATAAAGTGTTCACTTGGCAAACTTACTTAGACATCAAAGATAAAGCTGGCAAGGCATCTGCTGATCAACATTTAGCTGAAGCTGAAGCGGCTGGGAAATTGATTATCAAAGACCGGATTGCCGATATTTTTTTACAAGAGATTTTACTGCACCCTGAACATTATGATGTGATTGCAACGTTGAATTTAAATGGAGACTATATTTCAGATGCATTAGCAGCTCAGGTTGGTGGGATCGGGATTGCGCCAGGTGCAAATTTAAACTTAGAAACAGGACATGGAATTTTTGAGGCAACCCACGGAACGGCACCTGAATTTGCCGGCTTAAATCAGCTGAATCCATCATCATTATTGCTTTCCGGTGTACTAATGTTTGATTATTTGGGCTGGGCTGAGGTGAGTCAGTTGATCACGAAGAGTATTGAAGAAGCTTTAGTCAATAAAACTGTAACGAAAGATTTTGCAGACCAAATGGAGGCAACTTTATTAAGTTGTTCAGGTTTTGGAGAAGAGTTAGTCCGACTTATTGAAAATAATTAAAAAGAGGATGGTGCAGGAGTATTTAACTCTTATTTCTTAGAGTTGCTTCTGCTCCCGCCGTTTATCCGAATTCCATACAGCTAGGATGTGACTCGTAGAATTATGTCTCAGCCACTTTTTTTATAACAAAAAAACCTGACGATTAATCGTCAGGTTTTGAAATTACTAAAGTTAAGTTGATTATGCTTTGTTAACGTTAGTAGCTTGAGGACCACGTTGGCCTTCTTCAACGTCGAAAGTCACTGCTTGACCTTCTTCTAAAGTTTTGAATCCGTCGCCTTGGATAGCTGAGAAATGTACGAATACATCGTTACCGTTTTCTGCAGTGATAAATCCAAAACCTTTGTCTGAGTTAAACCATTTTACTGTACCTGTTTCCATAATAAAAATCCTCCTTGTGATATACACATATTTTGCAATTACTTGAAAGGTGAAAATGTGGAAGATGTTTATTTGAAACAGCTACACATATATTACCGAACAAAAACTACACTCTTAATATAGCATATTTTACACCACTTGACCAGTAATATCTCTCTTAAAAATAAAAATTTGTTAAGAAATGAGGATTAATTGTCAAAATAAATTTATTTCTGTTATAGTATAGGAGTATTGAGCGTTAAATATGAAAGTAATGATAGAGTTATATCGTAGAAATCTATTCCGAAGGCGCAGCCTTGGAGCTGCATAGATTTGAAAGTAGGAAGGGTTCAGATTGTTTAGATGAGAATAAGGTTATCCTTACTAATAGATAGTTTTTACATGGTTTTATAGCTAAAAAATATTTAATCCACTTAATTAAAGAGCCACTCAACGTATTTGTTGAGTGGCTCTTGTCCATTGTATGCCTGAACGTTTTAGTAGCGTAGGACAGCTACTATGGTTTTTTCATCAGGAGAAGCTTTTTGGTCTAAAACAAAAACTTTTCCGCCTGTTCTAAGCACATTGTCTGTGACTTTGTTCAAAACTTTTCGACGGTCAAATTCTTCTGTCGACATGTCTGTTGTTTCATTAACAAAATTAGCAGTAGAAATGAAGAAATGAGAGACTTTTCCTTCATCAGATGCTGGTACGATATCAACAAGCTGGTCGACGAATTTTTTGTCTAACAACGAATTGTAAGTTGCAGTTTCAATGGCTTCTAATTCTTCATTGATTTTACGTGCGCCTTTTTCAATCTCTTGGAAAGAAACTTGTGCTGGAGAAAGTGCCACCGAAGCATCCGTTACGAGATAAGGATTTTTTGCGATTTTTTTAAATAATGTTTGATTTTCTGGTAAAGCATATAAGCGAATAGGTAAGTTATCAGCGTTTGTAAATGCGTCTTTTAAGTAATTATCAATCGCTTGATAGTAGTTAGTCCAGTCGATTTTTACTTCTTCATCCTTTGTATTAACACCATGATAAGCAACGCCTTCTTTTGAAGAACCATTGTAACCTGTCCCGCCCTGAATTGAGTAGTTCATACTGCCACCAGTAAGCTCGTCACCTAAAGCGCCGACAAGGTCAGTTGGTGCATCGCTAGGTAAATCGACTTTTTTTACTTGATTATTTTCAACCAAGTAAAGCTGCATAGAGTCACGATTTAAAGTCATTAAATAATAACGATAATTAAATTGATTGTTTTTGATGATACCTAGGAGATAAGGTCGATCGTCAACGTAATATTGATTGTCAACAGGTACATTTAATCGATGAATAAAAATGTCTTTCTCACTAATAATGATCGATACACTTTTTGTAGCATTACGCCAAAATGAAGCATCAGCAAGCAAAGCATCGATTTTGTCTTGAAAAGATGTCCAAGATGAATCAGTATATTTTTTCTCAAAGCGGATTTTCGCAGCCTTAGCAAAATTTTTTAAAGCCAATGAATCCTTTTCGACATCTTGATGAGCGACATGAGTATTTAGAATAAATGTTACAAAGGGACCTTGAACTTCGTCAGAGAATAGAACAGATAAATTGTCTTTTTCTTGATCTAACATAATACATTCCTCCTAATTTAAAAGCGGAACAAATCGGTTAATCCTGTAGAATATTAGTGATTGACAGTAAAACGTTCGTTGTTTCATTGACAGTGTATCTAGTTTTCTAAGGATTGATTTGTAAAGCTAAATAATATATCAGTAACAGTTCATTGGTACTAATAAAAGTGTAGCACAGGCATAAAAATGTTGGAACTAATATGATTTGGAAGAATATAAATAAAAGAAAAACGTAAAAAAACATTCTATGAGTAATTCCTCATAGTTTTTTTATGGAATACAAAATAGTCGTTCATTTTTATTTTAAGTGAGGGTGTTAACATGTCTTCATGCCAATTATCCCGAATTGGTTTTTCATACTTACTCCTACCAAGAGTAAATAACAACCTTCATTTCCACCACAGACGACGGTCGTGGTGGTTTTTTGTTTATACAAAATGAGAGTGACACTAGAATCAGAATAACTGATTTTTAGTGTCACTCTCATTGGTTCGTTTTTTGTATCACAACGCCTCAATAAATCGATTCGTCCGAAACAACCGTGCTTCCAAATTCGTCCCCAATTCAATCGCTGCATGTTGTCCTTTACCGCTAAATTTATATCGAATAGCATCCGCATTTGTTTTAGCAGCGATGTAAGAAACACCAAAATTAGCCTGCATTGTATGAATTAAACGAACATAAAGGGCACTTTCTGATATGCCAAAATGATTCGACAGCTGGGACAAATTCCAGCCTTCCTTTAAAAAGCGGAAGAATACAACGTCAGGTACAAGAATCGCAGACGCCCCAATGTTAGCCTGAAATTCATGCAGCACTTCGTTATAAGAATACTGGAGGCTACGATCTGTATCAGTAAAAACCGTATCATGTTCAGTCATATGGAACAAATAGTGTGTGATTTCATGGCTGATCGTAAAATTCTTTCTTTTTTCACTCATATTTTGATTATAGCCAATCGTGGTCTCTAAAGAGTCTTGAACGATCATACCGGAAATACGATCTCTAGCGACGCCATCAAATGGAAAACTGCGCATTGAAACGCCCTTAGATTTTACGAAATCCCAAAGATAGGAACAGTCATAATTTTCATAACCGATATTATTTGCGACCATCAATGCCGAGATATAATCGTTTATTTTATCTGAAAAACTAAGATATTCATCAATTTGCTCTGTCATCCAATAATCACGCCTTGTCGTCTTGTTTTAATTCTCGTTCACGTTCGATTTCAGATTTTCTAAAACGAAGAAAGCGATCTACTTCATCTTTCAATTCATCCACTTCATTTTTAGACAATCCATCAGTATTCATTCGAAACATAATCTGAGAGGAAAGATTTTCTTCTTGAGTTGTTGCAGAAATACCAGGTATTTCTGATCTTCCAAGTAAGTAGTCAGTAGAAACCTCGAAATAGTCAGCTACTTTTTGAATATTTTCTATTTTCGGAGAAGAAGTATCCCACCGTCTAATTTGTCCATTAGAAATCCCGGTATTTCGCTCAATTTCGGCAAATGTCACTTTTTTCTTGTCAGCAAGTTCTTTGATTCTGTAAGTTAAACTCATGTTTTTCAACCTTTCATAAGCATATATGAAAAAAATATTAGCTTTTAAGCTATTTTTAGTTGACAATTAGCTTTTAAGCTATTAAAATGTTCTTATAAGCTAATTTATCAGTGAATAGTTAGTCAAAAGCTAATCTGGCAGTTTTATTCTAAACTAGAAAACTGCCAAAAGTAGAATAGCGCTTATTTAACTATGCTTATATAATAGCGTAAAAGCTATTATTAGTCAATGGTTTAATCATATCTTAGCTAATTCACTAAATAAGAAGATAAACAAAGGAGAGGATAAAATATGCTATTATTTCCCGAAATCGATCGAAAGAAAACGAAAAAAAAGGTTCATGATTTACTGACGGCCTATCGCACATTAGTGAGAATTGCAGGTGAGAAGCATGCGCCAAAAGTAACGACCGCGTATACATTTGAAATGGATAATACGGAAGACAAATTCTCGCATAAAACTGAAGAAACAGTGGACCGAAGACATCTTGCAGAAGTTGAATTAGAAAAGATAACAGAGGCTTTGAATCAACTGGATACCTATGACAGACAACTGTTATATGATAAATACATGGACCGTAATTTTACAACAAATATCGCAATTTATATGAAACATCATATGAGTGAAAGTAAGTTTTATCGTGAATTAGATAAAGCCTTGATTCGATTTGCTGAGTCTTATGAAAGTGGGGCGCTATTGATAGAAAAGTGACATTTTTATGGGAGAGAAAAGGCAGTTTGGTCCAAAATAAATAAGTTAAAATTTAATTATGTCGCTAGTTAAAAAGTGCTCACGAAAATAAACGCATAAAGCAGTTAGTTTAAACTAGCAGATTAGCAAAGCAATAATAAGTTTGACTAAATAATGGAAAAAGGTGGTAATTATGAAAATGTTTGAGTATTTAGATCGTTTTTTAGTGGATGCAGATCACAAAGCAATTTACGTTTTAGCCTTGATTTGTATTGCTATGATGATTGATTTTTTAAGCGGCAGTTTGGCAGCAAAAATCAATCCCAAAATTAACTTTTTAAGTAAAGTAGGCATTAATGGGATTTTACGAAAAGTGGCAAGTATGGTACTGTTGATGTTCTTTATTCCTTTGGCGCCATTGATCCCAGGCGGAACAGGAGTGGGCTTGATTTATGTATTATACGTGGGGTATCTTTTAATGGAGTTAAAATCAATCTTTGAAAACTATAAAAAAATGGGGATTGGAACTGAACTATTCGAAAATTTTATCAAGAATATCAAAAATGAAAAAGAAGATGACTAACGGTCATTGCCTAATTAAGTAAAAAAATGAAACTGAGTGCAGACTTTCCTGCCGCAGTTTCATTTTTTTACGTGTCTATTTTTTGCTAGCTTTTAATGACCGAAAGAAAGTCAGCCCCAAAGCCGTCAAACATAAAATAAAGGAACCTAAGAAAGTGATTCTCATCCCAAAAATAAAGATATCAGGGCGTTCACTGATAAACGTCGTCACACGTTGACCATAAACGGCACTCATTGCGTTATACAAAATCGTTGTAGCTAAGGCAATTCCTAAAACCATCCCTAAATTGCGGGCAAACGAGTTCATGCTTCCGGCAACGCCTAAATCCTCTTTTGAAACACTACTCATAACAGTCGTATTATTGGGCGATTGGAAAAGTGCATTGCCTAAGCCCATAATGCCTGTCGCTAAAATATAATACCAAAGCGGCGTGCCTTGATTTAAAAACATATACATCAAAGACGTGATCGATAATAAAACCAAACCAGAAAAAGTTAAAAGCTTTGTCCCAATTTTATCTGTTAAAAATCCACTGATAGGAGAGCCTACTACCATCAATAAAGGAAAGACCATCATTAACAATCCAGCCTTACTTGCAGGCAACCCGCGTGCATTTTGTAAATAAAACGGAATCACAACATTGACAAAGAAGTTAGATGAAAAAATCAAGACAGCTGTAATCAAGCTCATCGTAAAAACTTTATTTTTAAAAATAGAAAAAGTGATCAATGGTTGACTGACACGTTTTTCTACTCTAATAAAAATGATAAATGAAAGTAATGCAAAGACGAATAATACTAATGATAAAGCAGCATTAAAACCGATTTCTTGACCAATAAAGATCCCACCAAAGAACGTCATAATAAATACAGCGAACAAACTAAATCCAAGCATATCAACTTTTTTTCCGCTTTTAGTAATATCTTTTGGTAAAAATTTTTCGCCAATCAAAATTGTGATGATCCCAACTGGAACATTGATCCAGAAAATATAAGACCATGAAAACTGAGAAAGAATCAACCCGCCGATTCCAGGCCCTGCAATTGAACCCAGCGAAACGAAAGCGCCGATCGAACCTAATGCGCGGCCGCGTTCTTTAAATGGAAAGACTTCTGTAATGATCCCAGAATTTGCGGCCATCGTCATACTTGAGCCAATTCCTTGAACGATTCGTGCGAACAAAAGAAAGGTCAGCGATTGATTGAAGCCACATAACAGCGAACCGACCGTAAAGATCACGGTGCCGATTCGATAGACTTTAATCTTACCAAAACTATCCCCAATTTTTCCAAACAGTAATAAACAAGCACAGACGATCATCAAATAAATCGAAACGATCCATTCTGATTGATTCATCGGTACATTCATATCTTTTGAAATGGTTGGTAAAGCTATATTGACGATACTGGCATCTAATGTAGACATAAACGTAAACATCGCGACCGAAACCAAAATCCACCAGCGATTTTTTTGTACTTTTGCATTTTCTTGAAAACTATTGATTGTTTCCATTTATCCATCTCCTCAAAAAGTATAAATGATCCGCTATTATCATACTCCTTTTTTGAAAAAAATGTCAGTGAAAAAATCATGAAAATGATTCTATTCATCAAAGTCTCGGGAGAAAGCAAGGAGCTAATCAGTTTATTGTAAAATATAGGGCTATGTGGTTCGTTTTATTTTTTTCTTCTGTTACAATAGGAAGAGAATAACTGTACTAAAATGTGTCATTTTTTGTTATACTTTTTAAGTGAAGTCAAATGGTGAGAAAGTGCCATCTGTCTCAGTAATGATTTAAAGAGTTGTAAAACAGGTTGATTACCCAGGAAAAATAAAATCTTGATCGTTACAATCATGATGGTCGTCGAACAACTGTATGAATGCTCAAGAACATAGATTTTTAATCTAGCTAGACAAACGAAGACTCTCGGAAAATATCTGAATAAACGACGTATGATACAAAGCAAGTCTCATTGTCGATTTTCTGATGCTTAACTAATTAATGGTTTGGACTGCTTTTTATGAGGAGGATATTATGGCTACGAAACATGATCAAATATTAAAATACATTGAAGGGTTACCGATTGGCGACCGCATTTCAGTTCGAAGCATCGCAAAAAATCTTGGGGTCAGTGAAGGAACTGCCTATCGAGCAATCAAGGATGCTGAAAATATCGGTTTGGTTTCAACAATTCAGCGTGTGGGCACGATCCGGATTGAACGAAAATTAAAAAAACATATTGAAAAATTAACATTTGGTGAAGTCGTTCGAATCATCGAAGGAGATGTTTTGGGTGGTTCTGCTGGGCTGGATAAGGTGTTAAATAAATTTGTGATCGGCGCAATGACAGAAAAAGCGATGACACGATATATTACACCAGGTTCCTTGATGATCGTCGGAAATCGTCAAGGTGTTCAGAAATTAGCACTAGAAAATGGTGCTGCTGTTTTGATTACCGGAGGTTTTGATACGGAAGTTGAAATTGCTGAATTAGCTGATGAATTAGAGATGCCAGTGCTAAGAACAACTTATGATACGTTTACCGTAGCTACCATGATCAATCGGGCGTTGAGTGATCAGCTGATCAAAAAAGATATTATGCTAGTCAGCGATATCTATACAACGCTAGAAAAAACAAATTACCTATTTTCGACGAATACGATTGCTGAGTACCAAAAACTTTCGGAAAAGACGCATCATTCACGTTTCCCAGTAGTGAATAAAAGCTTGCGTTTAGTCGGGATCGTCACGGCTAAAGATGTTTTAGGAAAAACAGAGACCTTAACAATGGATAAAGTCATGACCAAAGATCCAATCGTTGTGAAAAAAATGATGAGTGTTGCCAGTGTCAGTCATCAAATGATTTGGGACGGATTGGAAGTAATGCCAGTTGTCGAGGATGATTTATCTTTAGTTGGCTTTGTTTCCAGGCAAGATGTGATGAAGGCGATGCAGTTGGTTCAACGACAACCGCAAATTGCTGATACGATTTCTGATCAAATTTCCGGTGAGGTAATGCCGATCGAAGAAAGTAATAAAGCGAGCGAACCTCAATTTAAATTTTCAGTAACACCTCAAATGGTCAACAGTGTCGGAACGATTTCCTTTGGTGTATTAAGTGAAATAATTGCCAATGTAACACAGCGGACAATGATTACGAATCAAAGAAGAAATGTTCTGATCGAGCAGATGAGTTTGCATTATCTACGTTTGATTCAGTTGGAAAGCGAGTTGAATATTCGTCCAAGAGTTTTAGAAATCGGACGCCGTTCAGCAAAACTGGATATTGAAGTTTATTTGGAGAACGCCCTTGTTGCTAAAGCAATTGTTGTTTGTCAAGTGATGGAGCGTACTTAGGAGGATATAGAATATGGATGTTGTAAAAGATATTTTAACAAAAATCAAAGCATATCAAACGATTATCATTCATCGTCATCAAAGACCTGATCCAGATGCGATTGGTTCACAAGCAGGATTAGCAGAAATTTTGAGGATGAGTTTTCCAGATAAAAATATTTATCAGGTAGGTGGTCCTGTTGAGGGCTTGGAGTTTTTGGCTGAAATGGATGAAGTCTCTGATGAGATGTATCAAAATGCTTTAGTGATTGTCACTGACACAGCTAATTCTCCAAGAATCAGTGATGATCGTTATAATTTAGGCGCAGAATTGATCAAAATCGATCATCATCCAAACGATGACCCTTATGGTGATTTAGTCTGGGTCAATCCCAAGGCAAGCAGCTGTAGTGAGATTATTGCAGACTTTCATCATCTTAATCAAGAGGAGCTGACTATGAATAATAATGCTGCTCGGTTGTTATATGCAGGAATCATTGGTGATACTGGTCGATTTTTGTATCCTGCAACTACACCGCACACGTTAGAGGTAGCAGCTGAGTTAATGACCTATGATTTTAACGCAGCAGCATTAAATCGTGAATTAGAACAAATTCCGATGAGTGTCGCTAAATTAGCTGGCTATGTGTATCAAAATATTAACGTAGATGAGTATGGAGCAGCTTTCGTGATACTGCCTCAATCTTTACTTAATGATTATGGAATCGTTGATTCAGAGACTGCTGCGATCGTGCCATTACCAGGTGTGATCGATGAAGTTTTAGCATGGGGCATATTCGTAGAGCAACCAGAAGGCTATTATCGAGTACGTTTACGTTCAAAAGGACCTGTGATCAATGAGCTAGCTAAAAAACATCACGGAGGCGGTCACCCACTAGCCAGTGGTGCTAATGCTAAAAGCCAAGATGAAATCGATGATATTTATAGTGAGCTTCAGCAGCTGTGTAAAGAATATAAAAAATAACAACTGAAAGCATTTACATTTATCGTGACATCCGTTATACTAAACTTAGTTAAATAGCGGATAGTGATTGTTTAAGACAAGCTAAACCTGATTGTGCCAAATAACTTTATTTGGTGTAGTTAGGTTTTTTTCTTTTTTTTAAAGCAAAAATATCAAGAGACTGTTTAACTAAAAATAAGGAATAGTATGGAGGAAAAATGGTATGAAATTGAAAAAGATGGTTGTTGGTATGGCGTTATTGTCAATGGTTTTAGTTGGGTGTAGCAATGGAACCGCCGAAGAAGAAAAAAAGGCTGATGCGAAAGAAAAAGAGAGTTCAGAAGTAGTGGTTTACCTTGCCCGTCATGGTAAAACAATGTTGAATACAGTGGACCGTTCCCAAGGTTGGATCGATGCCCCATTAACACCAGCTGGGGTTGAAGTAGCAGAACAATTAGGTAAAGGTCTATCTGAGGTTAAATTTGACAAGGTTGTGACGAGTGACAGTGGACGGGCAATTGAGACGGCTGAATTAGTCTTGAAAAATAACGGTCAAGAAAAGCTAACAAAAGAAATGACGAAAGATAAACGTTTAAGAGAATACAACTTTGGTACGTACGAAGGCTTAATGAATGAAGAAATGCTGACAGCTGTTGCCAAAGAACAAGGTAAAACATATGAAGAGTACAACGAATGGATGAAAGAAGTCGGCTTCTATAAAGGAATCATCGAATTCGCTGACGTATTATCTGACTTAGATAAGAAAAATGTTGAAGAAGGCGTGAACTGGCCAGCAGAAGACAGCAAAACTATTGTTGCTCGTTTAACATCCGGTTTGGATGATATTGTCAAAGATGCTGAAAAAGAAGGCGCCAATAATGTCTTAGTCGTTTCTCATGGCATGAGCATTATTACGTTATTAGGTGAATTAGATGCAAACGCAGACTTACCAGATGGTGGCTTAAAAAATGCCAGTGTCTCAAAAGTGACATATAAAGATGGTAAATATACGATCGATAGCGTAAATGATCTTTCTTATGTAGAAAAAGGTAAAGAAAGTAAATAAAGCTATTTTATTTTACTATTTGTAAATATAATAATTCTTTTCTTTCGTTTAGAAGTGCGCTAAAATGAAGTGATAACACTTTAAAAGAGAACGATACGATGAAGGAGAGTTTAAGCTAAATGGAAAATTTACCAAGTTGCCCTGAATGTGGCTCAACATACACTTACGAGGATCGCGGCATGATGATTTGTCCAGAATGCGGACATGAATGGTCAGTAACCGATGCGGCTGAAGATACAGCGGCTGTGATCAAAGATTCAAATGGTAATGTGTTAGCTGATGGTGATAATGTGACAGTGATCAAAGATTTAAAAGTCAAAGGGGCAAGTGGTGCGATCAAACAAGGAACGAAGGTTAAAGGGATTCGTTTAGTACTTGATGCAGCAGATGGTCATAATATCGATTGTAAAGTTGAAGGCTTTGGCCCGATGAAGTTGAAATCTGAGTTTGTGAAGAAGAATTAAAGAGCCCTTGATTTAGTTGGCTCAATTCTAATGATGATGAAAATAAAAGTATCTAAGAGAAAGCGTCAATAGCTATCTCTTAGATACTTTTTATATTGCTTTTTAATGCAAAAATAGTCGAATATTGGTGTTACAGACAAGATAAACGCAGTTTCTTTACACTATTTAATTATTATCCGAAAAAAACTTCTCCATTAGTTTGGCAATTTCTTCTGGTTTTAATCGATTTTCTTGATCTATCCAGTGAGAAACGACATTCCAGAAACCTCCAGCTTTAAAAGCCGAGACAAAAGTAAGCTCAACGGGATTAGTCGTTTGAATGCTCAATCGATCGTAAAGAATGGGCGCATAGTAGTTGTATTTTTCTAATAGATAACTAAATAAATTATTTCTTTTAAGTATTTTCAGAAAATCAATATGCTCCTCTAAAAAATTAAAATGTAATTGGACAATTTTTGATTCAGTTAAATCGGGAGTAGTCAATATTAAAGGAATGTAATTATCCATCATTTGTTGAATTTTATAATCCAACACATCTTCTTTAGACGTGAAGTGACGATAAAAGGTCCGACGATGTAGATCAGATTTTTCAGCGATTTGCTGGACGGTAATAGTCTGAATATTTTGTTCTGCCATCAATGCTAATAGAGAATCTACAATCCATTGTTTTGATTCCTGCACTTGTTTTCTGTTTTTTTTCATAGAGAATTTCCTACTTTCTATTTAAACTGTCACAATTAGTACTTGGTTGTAGCACTTGGGTGGATAGTATTGTATTGATTATCAATAAGTCATATTATAGTCTAAATGGCACATTAGTGGCAATTAAATTAGGAGGTTTTTAGACAATGGCTAAAACAGCGATTTTACTAACTGAGTTTCAAAAGAATTGGACAGATAAAGGAGTATTCCATCAGTTAATTAAAAGAGAGTACCATCGAAAAAACGTGTTGATACATACTAAGGAATTACTTGCTGTTGCAAGGGAGAATCAAAATGTAATTATTCATGCACCACTAATTATCGATAAAACAGATAAGTATCGATACCCAAAAACACCTTTTCCAGCTAGATTGTTTAGACAGTTAGCGAAAGGGACGTGGAAAGCTGAATTTACGGATGGAATATATGCTGAAGGTGACATTGTAGCGACTGGTAGGAGCGGATACGATTGCTGTGTAGATAGTAATCTTGTACAGTTACTAAAAGAAAATAAAATAAAAAATGTTGTCCTATGTGGCTTTACCACGGAAAATTGTGTTAAAGAGACAATGATCGAGCTCCAAATTCAAGGCTTTAACTGTGTTATTGCTACAGACTGTACTGCTGCACTTACTGCTGCGAGTCAACAAAAAGTAGAAAAGCAACTTCAAAGCTCATCTAACGAGCTGTTATATTCATTCTTGAAAGAGAATGGAAAAGACTTGGAATGAGAATATTGATTTATGGAGCAGGTGCAGTGGGGTCTATAATTGCGGGAAAATTGTTTGAAGCAGGAACGAATGTAACCTTGTTGGCAAGAAATGAACGTTACAAACAATTAAGTGAAAACGGCTTGCAACTTGAAAATATTTTGACTTATGAAAAAAATATTTACCGAGTCAAAATAATTGATGTGCTAGAATCAGAAGATCAGTATGACTATATTATTGTTTGTGCTAAATATCAGCAAGTGGATTCAATTTTACCTAGCTTGAAGAAGAATAACTCAACAACTATTGTATTTGCAGTAAATACGCCCGATGGTTATGATAAGTGGGCTAAAATCGTCGGCTCTGAGCGAGTCATGTTAGGTTTTCCAGCTCTGGCAGGGGAATTGACCCAGGACAAAGTCAGGTATTTTGTGAGCTCGGGCGTCCAACGACTATTTCAGTCAACAACCTTTGCAGAATTAAACGGTTCTACTAATAGTAAAAGATTAAAAGCATTGATTAGACTCTTTAAACGAGCTGGATTCGCCCCAGTCATAACAAAGGACATGGATGCTTGGCAAAAGACGCATATTGCAGTCATTGTAGGTATTTCCAATGCAATCAATAATTTTAATGGAGATAATTATGCATTGGCAAATTCGAAAGAATCATTACAAAAATTAGTCTTAGAAACAAGAAAAATGATGCGGCTGATTCAAAAAAATAAAATTGCTATAGTACCAAGCAGATTGAAGTTTTATTATTTACCAATGCCGATCCTAACATCGATATTCAAGTCTTCATTAGGATCAAAAATTGGGGAGTATGGTATGGCTAAGTATGCTGTAAATGGAAAAGAAGAAATTAGACAGCTAGAGTTAGCTTTTTACCAGCAAATGAAATAATCTAAAAGCTAATATTTGAAAGATGGGAGAGTCTTCAAGGAGATTTTCCCGTCCTTCATTTTATGTAGCGGTGATTTTGAATGTTAGTAACTTTTAATCAAGCAAAGTTACTTTATGTACCTTCTCATTTCGTTTAAGGCTAAAGTGAATCTGTAAAAGAGGATACGAGCTAACATATCCTCTTTTACAGAGACATTCAAGACGGTAACTAGACTAGATTATTTTATTAAGAATAACCCTTGCCTAGCTAAAACTGACGGTTATTTTTATCTTTAAGCAATTTCACTGCACTAGAAACTACTGATTTTCATACCTCGTCCAACCCCACCAATTTGGAACTAACTCATCAAGTGTAATCGTTTCTCGTGTCTGATAATCAACCATAATTTCCGTATCTTTATTTTTAGGAGAAAACTGCAGTAATAGTTCCCTGCAACCACCGCAAGGCATTCCACCCAGTCCTTCAGGCGCTTCACTACGAAAGGTTATGATGCGCTTTATAACTGTTTGACCGCTATTCATATACATATTTAAGGCTGCAGTGCGTTCAGCACATAGATCCATAACGCCACAACAGCTTTCAATGCAAAAGCCAGTATAAATTTCACCAGTTTCACTTTCTAATGCACAAACAACATGATGTGCATAAATAAAAGGTGTAACTTCTGTGGGATGATATTCTTTTTTTGCTTTTTCAAATAAGGTTTCCCAGATATCCATGATTTCACTCCGTTCAGTTATTGATATCATTTATTATAACAAGATTATATGTCAAAGAATATCTGTCTAGTTGGAACCATCCCGAAATGATCGTACTCGCTTCACACCCCGCCAAAGATTAATGATAGCTAAAACACCACCTAAAATAAGCGGTAGCCACAATAAATTTGGAGAATAGTTCAAATTAGTTAGTTGCTCAGTAGAATGGCTATCTTCCAAAGTCCACAAACCTTGCAACACCTGAAAACTAAACGCCATCATAAAGGTTGCAATCAGCAAAAGAACGAATCCAATATAATGCAGTTTGCTTTTTTTCCTAATAATAGCAAATACAACATATAAAAAAAGTAGAAAGATAGGAACGCCAAAAGCAAAGTATGGATTTAACATAGAAAAGCCTCCGTATGTAAAAATTGAATAACATAATTAGTTAGAAGTACGATTGATTATTGCTCTGTAACTCAATCATACTGCAATTTTTCCAATTTGCAAAATATATTTTTTGTTAAAGCTATAGTTGTTAGAAATGACAAAGTGTTTATTTTCTACTAAACTAAAGAAGAAGGAGTGATTTCTAGATGTCAGCATATGCCGAACCAATCAAAACTGCGATAATTGTTTTTCCCTTTTTAGCATTTGCAATTTCATTTGTGCTTGTTATTCGTGAATACCGGAAATATGGAACATTTTTATTCAGAAGAGCACTGATACTTTATTCATTTGTTTTCTATTTATTATGCGCATATTTTTTAATTATTTTACCTTTGCCGCCTCGAGCTGAAGTGGCACAATATACTAGTCAGTATTTGGAATTGCGGCCTTTTTATTTTGTCAGTAGATTTTTACAGGATACAGTATTGAATATTCATGATCCAAGTACGTTTATTCCAGCTTTAAAACAAGGCGTCGTGTTAGAGCCTGTATTCAATGTCTTGTTGCTCGTGCCATTTGGAGTGTATTTACGTTATTATTACAAATTTTCATTAAAAAAAGTGGTACTTGCCAGTTTTCTTTTGTCCTTGTTTTTTGAATTAACACAGTTGAGTGGGTTGTATTTTATTTACCCTAGACCGTATCGTTTAGCAGATGTAAATGATTTGATCAATAATACGTTTGGTGGAATTGTTGGTTATACGATTACACCAATGTTGACCTTTTTATTTCCAACTAGAGATGAATTGGATGAAGAAGCTTATGAAAAAGGACAGTCAGTTAGCTTATTCAGGCGCTTTGTGGCTTTTTTGATTGATTGGTTTGTGATTTCAATCGTTCAAACAATTGTGATATTTCTTCTGGATTTTATTCCAGAGTATAAGCAATGGTTTGCTGGTTATCCTGCATTAGAAAGTCAAGTCTGGTTTTTCGTTATGGTATTCATAGTGTTTATGTTGCTACCCAAACTTACGAATGGAGAAACGATCGGCAAGCAAGTCGTGCGGATTCAAGTTGTGGAAGAAGGGCATCAAAAAATTCGTTTTAGAGCGTTATTTATCCGATATGGCTATTTGTATTTTGTTTATGGTTTGATCAGTTCTTACATGACAAGTTCCGCCGATTTATTGAACTCAAATAATCGGATGTTACAACTCGTGAGTCTGATGTTGTTTCTATTTTGTTCATTTTTGTTACTCCTGTTTTTCATTAATGTTTTGTATGTATTGGTCAGAAAAAAACGGCGGCTGTTTTATGAAAAAGCGAGTCACACCTACACGATCAGTACGATAAAAGAGAAGAAAAATGCAGAAAATCAATAAGGATTTGTGGTTTTTGTGGTATAATGCATGAGGACTTACACAACAAGTTTGAAAGAGGTGAGGTAAATGAGTTCATTTAAACAATTTCAGTTCAACGATTTTATCATGGAAGCACTGACAGATAAAGGGTTTGAACAACCAACAGAAGTACAAGAAAAATTGATCCCTGTGATTAAAAAAGGCAAAAGTGTCATCGGTCAATCCCAAACCGGAAGTGGCAAGACCCATACATTTTTATTACCATTGATGAATAAAGTAAATCCTCAATTGGATGAAGTACAGATTCTGATCACGGCACCGAGTCGTGAACTAGCAAATCAAATTTATCAAGAAGCGCTTCAAATCGCAAAATTCAGTCAGCCAGAAATGCGTGTGACGAATTTTGTCGGTGGAACGGACAAGCAACGTCAAATTGCTAAATTAAAACATCAGCAACCTCATGTGGTTATCGGAACACCAGGTCGGATTTTAGATTTGATGAACGAGCAAGCATTAAAAGCACATACAGCTTTTGCTTTTGTCGTGGATGAAGCAGATATGACGTTAGATATGGGCTTTTTAGAAGAAGTCGATCAAATTGCTGGACGCTTGCCAGATAAATTACAAATGTTAGTTTTTTCAGCAACAATACCGGAAAAATTAAAACCGTTCCTAAAAAAATATATGGAAAATCCGATCATTGAACACATCAAACCTAAAAATATTATCTCTGAAACCATTGATAATTGGTTGATTTCAACAAAAGGAAAAGATAAAAATCGTCTAATTTACCAACTATTGACGATAGGTCATCCGTACCTAGTCATTGTATTTGCTAATACAAAACAACGGGTAGATGAAATTACCGAGTACTTAAAAGATCAAGGTTTGAAAGTGGCGAAAATCCATGGCGATATTTCTCCGAGAGAACGCAAACGTGTAATGAGACAAGTGCAAGATCTTGAATTTCAATATGTGGTGGCAACTGATTTAGCTGCACGAGGAATCGATATTGAAGGGGTTTCTCATGTGATTAATGCGGAAGTCCCAAGTGATTTAGACTTTTTTATCCATCGTGTTGGTAGAACTGGAAGAAATGGCTTGGACGGAACTGCGATTACACTTTATTCGCCTGCAGATGAAGAAGCGATTTCTGAAGTGGAACAATTAGGAATTAAGTTTCATCCTAAGGAAATCAAAAATGGTGAAATGATCGATACGTATGATCGTAACCGCCGAACAAAACGTGAGAAGTCAAAAGATGCATTGGAAGATCCGACGTTGATTGGTTTGGTGAAAAAGAAAAAGAAAAAAATCAAACCAGGTTATAAAAAGAAAATTGAATGGGCAATTTCAGCTAGCAATAAGCAAAAACGTAAAGTTGAACGCCGTCAACAAACTCGGACAGCTAAAAAATCTAAAAAAAATAGCTATAAATAATCGTAAGGAT
Organism: Enterococcus silesiacus; assembly: GCF_001886225.1. Taxonomy (NCBI): domain Bacteria; kingdom Bacillati; phylum Bacillota; class Bacilli; order Lactobacillales; family Enterococcaceae; genus Enterococcus; species Enterococcus silesiacus. The sequence goes on from NZ_JXLC01000002.1 coordinate 51,174, forward strand.
TTTTAGACTGGATAGACAAGAATCGACTGTCAAGCGATGGTTTTATATCAATAATATATTGGTGTAAAATTATCGTTTTTTTCTATATCATAAAAAAACACTTAGTCTAAATTGTTTGATAAATAACTCCTAGCGTATTGTTATTTTTAGCTATTGAAAAAATAAAGCGGATACATTATACTGGTTTAATAGATATCTATTAAACTGATCAATGAAGCTCAGTATTATTCAACGGTGAATTTTTGAACATTAATTGTAAATGGGAGGAAATTTATTTTGAAAAAAACAATCTTTTTTATCGTTACAACAATAATGCTTGGCTCATTATCAGCATGTAGTACAAATTCAAAAGAAGCAACAAAGGAATCCGACAACTCTGTCACTAAAGTGTCGTCAAACAAAGAAACAGATCATTCCGTTTTAGAAACAAACAGTTGGTTTGATAAAAATTATCAAGCAATAAATAACTTAATCAAAGAAAATGGAGTCAACAGTAAAGGTTACGATGTAAAGAATAAGCCGTATGCTGTTTTTGATTGGGATAATACAACGATTTTTAATGACATAGGTGAAGCAACTTTTATGTATCAAATTGAGAATCTACAATTTAAAATGACTCCAGAAGAATTAGAAAAAGCATTAAAGATGAACATTCCAAAAGATAATTTCAAGGATGAATGGAACAATTCAGATGGAAATGCTGTGAACATTGACAAAGTTACAAGTGATATTGTCAATGACTACAAAATAATAGATCAATCATACGATGGAATGAATGGACAGAAAAAACTTGCTGAGATAAAGGACACAGAAGAATATAAAGATTTTTCAACGAAAATCCGATATTTGTATGATGCAATAGGGGATACGTTTAGTTCAGATATTAGTTATCCATGGGTGACTTATCTATTCACTGGTATGACGGCAGATGAAGTACAAGAGTTGACTCGTGAAGCAATTGACTATTCACTTAATTTACCCATAGAAATGGTTACTCTAAAAAGTCCAGAATCATTAAAGAGCGAAGCAGGGCAAGTTGAAGTCAACGTGCAAAGAGGCATTCGAACAATTCCTGAAATGCAAAATTTATACAAAATCTTAATGGAAAATGGGATCGAGGTCTATGTCTGTTCCGCTTCGTACATTGATGTCATTATTCCTTTTGCTACCGAAGAAAAGTATGGTTATGAAGTGCCAACAGATCACATCTACGCTATGAGACTGGTAAAAGAGAAGGATGTTATTCAAACTAAATTTGATACGGCTTATAATCAAACTCAAGGCGACGGCAAAACAAAAACAATCAAAAAATATATTGCTGAAAAGCATAACAATAATGGACCAATTTTAGTTGCAGGGGATAGTGCAGGAGATGTGGCAATGTTGACAGATTTTGATGATATGGAGTTAGGGCTGATCTTTAATCGAAATAAATCAGGAGATATAGGCGAACTATACAAAAAAGCCACAGATAAGGAAAGTACAAATCCAAATTATTTGCTTCAAGGACGTGATGAGAATACTGGGAAGCTTATTCCAGAACAAGCGAGTATTCTTTTTGGTAAGGAAAAAGCTACATTGTATTAAAAATCTAACGAATAAACTTTATTTAAAGGAGTCCGAGCGTTATCTCAAGGACTCTTTTAAATTTTTTATCATTTCCACACAAAGAATTCCATCCTCAAAATATTCTTTTGAGTTGATTGTGTAATTTAATGAAGCATAAAACTCTGAAGCGATTTTTTCTGCTGACAGAACACTAAAGGAATAACCAGCGTTTAGTGCTTTTTCTTCTAATAGTGAAAGAAGTTTTTTCCCGATTCCTTGGTCACGAAAGTCTTTTCGAACACAAAAACGATCTGGTTGAATCGTTTGATTATCTTTCGCTTGATAACGAATCGTTGCAACAGCTAGTGATTGGTCATAAACAACAAAATAATTTCGCTCTGGTGTATCTAATTCATCAAATTCATCTTGTAATGAAATGCCTTGTTCTAAAACAAAAACATCATAACGTAACGCAAATGCTGCCGCTTGATGCCAGCGTTCGCAGCCAAAGTGAGTGTGCATATAAGTCCTCCAGATAATTTTCTTAGTGAAAGATTCATTCAATGGTATACTTAATCATAACAGATAGTTTTGATGTCATCTAGCAACACCTGCTAGCTCTGCTTTTAAAATACGAGGAGGGTTTAACTTGGACCTATTTGAACAAATTGAGTGGGCAAATTGGAAGAACTTAAAAGATGCTGAAAAAGAAGTACTTTTACAGCAACTATTGATGTATTTTGTTCCGCCAACAATAGAAGTTAATACAATTGAATTAGTGAATTTTGAACTGTATGGGATTAAATGCCGCACCTTTGAATTGGAATTAGACGGTGAATTATTTGTTTTTATTCCAGGTAATAACGAAGCAATCCTTGGCTGGGATTTAGGTGCAGAAGGCTTAAGAGCTCATGAACTGTTGGGATTTGATGCAGAGCATTTAGCAAAGAATACATTTAAAACCACGTTGACGAATGAAGCAATTGATTCTGTCTCCGAGTGGAATGAAGAAGAAGCAAGCCATGATTTGACTTCTTTAGAAGGCATTTCAGAGTACATAAATGAGCATACGACAGAGTTAAGAAAAGTTGAAATTCCTGCAATGTTTGTTCAAAAATATGCTTTACCAGCTGGAACAGAATTTTTAGGAATCTTTGATACAGTCACAGGAACTTTTGAAGGAGAAATCGAGCAATTTTTTCCCCATGAAAAGCAGATTTGTGAAAAATTATTTCCACGGTTATCAGCTGCTGAAAGTCTTAGTTGGTCGTTTCCAAAAACACTTTTGGAGAAAGGCAAATTTTATTTAGAGTTTTTACCTGAGTCTGATTATTATTTTGTTTATAGCCATTCAGATTGTACTCATGATGAACTAAAATTATCGCTTAAGCGAGAGGGTTTTAGTTTATTATCCGAAGACCAATGGGAATTTGCTGTAGGTGCAGGAACGAGACGGTTATTTCGCTGGGGCAATGAACTACTCATTCAGGAAAATGAATCTGGTCGCCATATCAAAAGTAAAATGGACGGAGCGAATATGTTTGGCTTAGTGATTGATACACAAAAAGATCGTTATGAATTGACATCTGATCCGACCTCTATAAAGTTGACTCAAAAAGGAGCGAATCAAAGTAGCTTGATTGAAGAGATGCTGCCGTTGTCGACTTATTTTCGTTCCAATCATGTTATTTTACCTGAACAAAAATTAGGTCCAACCGACTATTTGTATCGAAAAGCGATTCTAATTGAAAATTAAACAGAAAACATTGACTTTTTTTCAATGTTTCCTTATAATTTGTAGGGAAACTAAAGGATATGATTCATTCTCTAGTGTTTACAGAAAGTTCTTCATCGCTGAAAGAAGAATAGCACGGAAATGTAATTGCTCCCTTTACATAAAATTTGGTAGAAATACCAACGAGACTCTGCGTTATGGAGATTAAGAGGTAATGATAAACATCATTGCAATCAAGGTGGTACCGCGAGCATTCGTCCTTGACTGCAATGATGTTTTTGCGCGTTTTATACTAGTTTGGCAGAACAGTATAAAACGAGAAGGATGAAATCATTAGCTAGAGAAAGGAGTAGTTCGTTGAAAGTATTTTTCATTTTTGGTCCTCAGGCTGTTGGAAAAATGACTATTGGAGAAATTATTGCAGATAAATTAAAGCTTCCATTACTTCATAATCATATGACTTTGGAGTTACTTCAACCGTTATTTGGCTGGACTCCTGCGACTTTCAGTCTTTCAAGAGAATTTCGTGAAGCGATCTTTAGTAAAATTGCAAAAGAGTCAATTGGGAATGGTTTAGTCTTTACTTTTGTTTTGGGGTTTGATTTAAAAGAGGACATTGAAGAATTTAATCAATATAAGGCAATTTTTGCTGATAAAGGAATCGACATTTATTTTATCGAACTAGAAGCTGAACTAGAAGAACGAGTGTACAGAAACAAAACAGAATATCGTTTGAGTAAAAAAGCGTCAAAGCAGAATGTCGCTCATTCGGAAAAAGAACTTTTATTAGCTAATGAACAGCATCGATTGAACTCGTTTCCAGGTGAAATTGATGAAAAATATTATTATCGACTAGATGTTACAAAACTGACAGCCCAACAAGCGGCTAATCAAATTTTAGAACAGTTTGAATTAGAATAACTTTTTGTTTTATAAAATACCCATCACTTATTTTAGAAAGTAGGAATCGAACAATGAAACAATTATCAAGTAGTCAAGTTCGTCAAATGTATTTAGACTTTTTCAAATCAAAAGGGCACTCTGTGGAGCCAAGTGCTTCTTTAGTACCAGTCAATGATCCAACCTTATTATGGATCAACTCAGGTGTTGCGACATTGAAGAAATATTTTGATGGCTCAGTCGTTCCAGAAAATCCAAGAATCACAAATGCGCAAAAATCGATTCGTACCAATGATATCGAAAATGTTGGGAAAACAGCGCGTCACCATACTATGTTTGAAATGTTAGGAAACTTTTCAATTGGTGATTATTTTAAAAATGAAGCGATCCACTGGGCGTGGGAATTTTTAACGTCTCCTGAATGGATGGCCTTTGATCCTGAAAAATTATATGTAACAGTTTATCCAAAAGATACAGAAGCAAAACGTATTTGGCATGAAGAAGTTGGTTTATCAATGGATCATATCATCGATATCGAAGATAATTTCTGGGATATTGGTGCAGGTCCTTGTGGTCCGGATTCTGAAATTTTCTATGATCGCGGTGAGTCATTTAACGATGTAGCCGAAGATGATCCAGAAAATTATCCTGGTGGCGAAAATGAACGTTATTTAGAGATTTGGAACTTAGTATTCTCTGAGTTTAACCACCAAGCGGATGATACGTATGAGCCATTACCACATAAAAATATTGATACGGGCATGGGCTTAGAACGTATGGTTTCCATCGTTCAAAATGCACCGACGAACTTTGAAACAGATTTATTTATGCCGATCATTCATGCTGTAGAAAAATTAAGTGGACAAGTCACCTATGGTCAATCACCGCAAACAGATATTTCATTTAAAGTCATTGCAGATCATATCCGTGCATTGTCATTTGCAATCGGTGACGGTGCGTTACCTTCAAATGAAGGCCGCGGTTACGTGTTGCGTCGTTTATTACGTCGTGCGGTTATGCATGGGAAAAAACTAGGCATCAACGAAGCTTTCTTATACAAACTAGTTCCAGTAGTTGGAGACGTGATGGTTAGCTATTATCCAGAAGTCCTACAACAAAAAGAATTTATCGAAAAAGTAGTCCGTACGGAAGAAGAACGTTTCCATGAAACGATCAATGAAGGTCTAGATATTTTAAATGAATTGATCACAAAAGTGAAAGCGGCAAACGAAGCGACCTTGAATGGGAAAGAGATCTTCAAATTATATGATACGTATGGTTTCCCAGTTGAATTAACAGAAGAAGTCGCAGAAGATTCTGGCTTGAAAGTTGATCATGCTGGCTTTGAAAAAGAAATGGAAGCCCAAAGAGAACGTGCTCGTTCAGCTCGAAGTAAAGCCACGTCAATGGGTGTTCAATCTGCTGTTTTGACGGATATTAAAGTTGAAAGTACCTTTGTCGGCTATAGTAACCTAGAAGCGACAAGCAAGCTTTTGATCATTTTAAAAGATGAAGAAATCCTTAGCAAACTGTCAGAAGGGACAGCACAATTGATTTTTGCTGAAACACCTTTCTATGCAGAAATGGGTGGACAAGTTGCCGATCATGGGACGATCAAAGATGAAAAAGGTACGATCGTAGCCCACGTAGAAAACGTCTTAAAAGCACCAAACGGCCAATTTTTACACACGGTTCAAGTGACAGGGAAATTAGTTGAAGGGGCAATATATGAATTACAGGTCGATGAAAAAATGCGTAATCGTATCTTGAAAAATCATACAGCGACGCATTTACTACACCGTGCGTTGAAAGATATTTTAGGTGATCACGCCAATCAAGCAGGTTCATTAGTTGCTCCAGGACACTTACGTTTCGACTTTACTCACTTTGGTCAAGTCACACCAGAAGAATTAGTTCAAATGGAAGCAATCGTCAATGAAAAAATCTGGGAAGCTATTCCAGTTGAAACAGTCGAGACAGATATTGATACAGCAAAAAATATGGGCGCTATGGCTTTATTTGGCGAAAAATATGGAAAAGAAGTCCGAGTTGTCAATATCGGTGGTTATTCTATCGAACTTTGTGGTGGAACCCATGTAACAAATACAGAGGATATCGGTATTTTTAAAATCGTTTCTGAATCAGGGATCGGGGCAGGCGTACGCCGAATCGAAGCTGTAACGAGTAAAGAAGCGTATGAGTTAATGAATGAAGAAGAAAAACAATTAAAAACAATTGCAGGAATTGTTAAATCCCCTCGATTGAAAGAAGTTGTCTCAAAAACAGAACAATTACAACAACAATTACGTGATTTACAAAAAGAAAATGAACAACTTGCTGGAAAATTAGCAAACCAACAAGCAGGAGACATTTTCAAAGATATTAAAGAAATCAATGGTACGACATACATTGCGGCACAAGTAAATGTAAAAGATATGAACCAATTACGTCAATTGGCCGATCAATGGAAACAAAAAGAATTGTCAGATGTTTTAGTTTTAGCGACAGCGCAAGAGGACAAAGTTAGCTTGTTAGCAGCGATGTCTAAAGCAGCCAATGAAAAAGGGCTAAAAGCGGGTGACTTAATCAAAACAATCGCACCAAAAGTAGGCGGTGGCGGTGGTGGCCGTCCAGATATGGCACAAGCTGGCGGTAAAAATCCAGCTGGCATCACTGATGCGTTGAATGAAGTAGGAAACTGGTTGGCAAACTAATACCAAAAACAGACAAAACCGTGAGTAATGGTTTTGTCTGTTTTTTTCTTTTTTCAATTCAGAGGCCTATTTCTTTCATTTTTTTCATTTTGTTGTTAGATTTAAGAAAGAGAGTTACTCATATTTATTTAATAATGAATCGTTGCTAAAGTTTATAAGTGATAGAAAGTCTCTATTTTTAGAAGTGATCCGAGTTCATTCATTCTAATGAGAGCTTGAAATCCGTTATAGTTTCAGAAAGTTTAGTCTATTTTCTTTTGTAAAATTCAGAAAGAAAAAATAATTTTCTGTAACTTTTTTGTTTATCGTGAAAAAAATATTATCTTTCTCATTCGTACGTAAGTAAAAAAAGGCTAAATAGTTTATTTTAAGAGAGTGAGGCTAGACCGATGTCTAATGAGAAAAGCCAGATAGAACTATTTCAAACGGGAGAAAATTTCTATAGTCAACGTTATTTTGGTTCTCATCAGGTCATTCACGGAGAGCAAGAAGGTTATACGTTTCGAGTATGGGCGCCAAATGCGCAGGAAGTTTGGCTAGTTGGTGATTTTAATAATTGGGATCGTTCTTTACCTATGGAAAAAGAAGAGCAATTTGGCGTCTGGAAAATTTTCACTCAACGGGCAAAAGAGGGCGATTTTTATAAGTATTTAGTAAAGCAAATAGAGGGTAGAGAGTTGTATAAAATCGATCCGTTTGCGGTGAGTTTTGAGAAACGTCCTAATGTTGCAGCTATGGTTCAAACGATACCTGAAAAAAAATGGCGTGATGATGATTGGCAAAATCAAAATAAGCGCTCTAATCATTTTAAGCGACCTTTAACTATTTATGAAGTCCATGCAAGTTCTTGGCAATGTGAAGCGGATGGAACACCTTATACATTTAAAAAATTAAAAGATACACTGATTCCATATGTGAAAAAAATGGGATTTTCTCATATTGAGTTTATGCCCTTGATGGAGCATCCTTTAGGCGAGTCTTGGGGGTATCAGTTGATTGGTTATTTTGCACTAAGCTTGTATTATGGAACAGCTGCTGAGTTTCAAGAGTTTGTGGAAACATGCCATTTAAATGATATTGGTGTTATAGTTGATTGGGTGCCAGGACATTTTTGTATTAATGATGATGCGCTGGCTTATTATGACGGAACGCCACAATTTGAATATACTGATCCAATTCAGGCGAAGAATATTCGTTGGGGCTCACTTAATTTTGATTTAAGCAAACCGCAAGTTCAGAGCTTTTTGATTTCCAGTGCTTTATATTGGATTGAAACCTTTCATATCGACGGTATTCGTGTGGATGCTGTTTCAAATATGATTTATCTTGATTATGACGAGGGACCTGTACTTTTTGATCAGGAAGGAGGCAATCGTAATTGGGCTGGTTTTTACTTTTTACAGAAACTAAATGCTGTGATCAAACGAACGCATCCAGAGGTGATCATGATTGCCGAAGAAAGTTCATCAGAAACTAAAATAACTGGAACAGTCGAAAGTGGTGCCTTAGGCTTTGATTACAAATGGAACTTAGGCTGGATGAACGATACGCTGCGTTTTTATGCAATGGATGCTGTGTTTCGGAAATATAATTTTCACCTATTGACCTTTTCGTTTATGTATATGATGAATGAGAATTATATCTTGCCCCTATCTCACGATGAAGTGGTTCACGGAAAGAGAAGTTTGCTGCATAAAATGTGGGGCGATCGATATAAGCAATTTTCTCAGCTTCGGAATTTATACGTCTATTTGATGACCCATCCTGGTAAAAAGCTTCTGTTCATGGGGAGTGAATGGGGTCAATTTTTAGAGTGGAAGTCAAATGAAAGCTTGGAATGGATCGATCTTGATGATGAGATGAATCGGAGCATGCAGTATTTTACAAAGACGCTTAATCACTTTTATAAGATGGAAAAAGCGTTGTGGGAATTAGATCATAGTTCTGAAACAATTGAAATGATCGACGCCGATAATAACGAAGAAACCGTATTAAGTTTTATTCGGAAAGGGAAGGAAAAAAAAGATTTTTTGATCATTATCTTGAATTTTTCACCAATAGAAAGGCAAAATTTTACAGTTGGTGTGCCATTCCAGGGAACGTATGAAGAAGTACTGAATACTGAGATGAAAGAATTTGGTGGTACCTGGATCGAACCTAATCAAATAAGTCAAACACGCAAAGAGCCTTTTAAACAATTTGATTATCAAATTCAGACCATTGTCCCAGCTCTCGGGGCGATCATTTTAAAGCCAAAAGTCATTAATACGCGAATAAAAAGAATAAAAAACCAATTTTCGGAAAAAATTAGATAGTAAAATCCTAATACTGAAAAAAAGAATAGACATTTTTTGAAAGGGGGCAGGGTGGAAGTTCACCCGTAGTAGATGAAAACAGAAATGTTGGCAATGATTTTAGCTGGAGGACAAGGAACACGTCTAGGTAAGCTAACGAAGAATATCGCTAAACCAGCTGTGCCTTTTGGCGGCAGATATCGAATTATTGATTTTACATTAAGTAACTGCATCAATTCAGGCATCAAAAATGTTGGAGTCATCACACAATATCAGCCGCTTGAATTAAATAATCATATTGGCAATGGCGCAAGTTGGGGCTTAGATGGAATTGATTCTGGTGTGACGATTTTACAACCTTATTCTAGTTCTGATGGTGAAAAATGGTTTGAAGGAACTGCCCACGCGATTTATCAAAATATTGCTTATATCGATCAAACGGATCCGCAATATGTATTGATTTTATCTGGCGATCATATTTATAAAATGAATTATGAAGCGATGCTGGAAGAACATATTGCGAATAATGCGTCATTGACCGTAGCTGTTATTGAAGTGCCGCTGAAAGAAGCATCACGCTTTGGTATCATGAATACAGATGAGAATGATCGGATCATCGAGTTTGACGAAAAACCAGCAGAACCCAAGAGTAATTTGGCTTCGATGGGGATTTATATTTTTAATTGGGGACGCCTGCGAAATGTCTTGTTAAATAACTATTCAAAAGATGGTCAAATGCTTGATTTCGGGAAACATGTGATTCCTTCATACTTAGATGCCGGTGAAAATGTTTATGCCTATCGTTTTGAGGGCTACTGGAAGGATGTCGGAACGATTGAATCTTTATGGGAAGCAAACATGGAATTTATTAGTTTGGACAACGAGTTGCAGATGCGGGATAAAAGTTGGCGTATGTTTTCAAAAAACACCATTTCTCCGCCTCATTTTATTACAGAAACCGCCTCTGTTAGCAATTCATTAGTCGTTGACGGCTGTTATGTAGCAGGTACGGTCATAGACAGTATTCTTTCAACGGATGTTCAGGTTAAGGTTGGTTCAACGATCGAAAGTAGTTTGATTATGCCAGGTGCTACAATCGGGAAAAATGTCAAAATCAAAAACGCGATTATCGGTGAGAATGCGATTATTGGCGACAATGCCGTGGTGTATAAAGAAAATGACATTGAAGTGATCGGGTATTCTGAAGTGATAGGGGTGCAAAGCGATGAAGACTAAAAAAATGTGTGCTATTCTAGGGAATGTATCGGAGTTTAAAGGATTATTACCGTTAACTGAAGAGCGACCGTTAGATACTTTACCTTTTGATTGTAAATATCGTTTGATTGATTTCCCTCTTTCAAGTATTGCTAATGCGAATATCAATTCGATTTTTATGATATTCAATGATAAGGGGAGTCGTTCTGTTTTTGATCATATCGGTGGTGGTAAAGAATGGAATTTAGATTCGTTGAAAAATAGTTATTTTGTTTATTTCTATCAGGATTTTTTAAAGCAAAAGGCACAAGGACTGCCTTATTATTCTGCGATTATCGATTATCTTGAAAAATCAGAAGCTGAGTATACGGTTTTGCTGGGAAGTAGCATGCTTTGCGCAATTGATTTACGAGCTGTTTTGAAAACACATCAAAAACAAAATAACAAGATGACTGTTGTATATAAACGGATGGATCGTGAAAAACTATCCGCAAATAATCACATCATTCAAGTTAATAAAGGAGGAAATACCACAAGTGTTCAAGCCTTTGATCAGGTTTTAGATAAAGACAAACAATTGAATCTTTCGATGGATATCTTTATTGTTCAAACGGAGTGGTTGATAGAACAATTGATCATCGGTCAAGCGAATAACAGTCCAACAAGCCTTATTGAATTTCTAGGAGAAAAAATGCTGGATACTCAGACAACAGCGTACGAATATACAGGATATTTAAGTAATATCGATGATGTTCCTTCATACTATCAGGCTAATATGGATATGCTCGATGCTCAAAAATTTAATTCATTAATGTATACAAAACAAAAAGTTTATACAAAACGCAAAAACGAAGTACCAACCTATTATTCAGAGCATTCCAGCGTTAAAAACAGCCAATGCGCAACGGGTTGTATCATTGAAGGAAGCTTGGATAGCAGTTTGATTTCAAGAAGATCAATTGTTAAAAAAGGAGCCAAAGTGAAACAAACGATCGTGATGTCAAATGCTCAAATAGAAGAAAATGCAATAGTCGAATATGCCATATTAGATAAAAATGTTAAGGTCAGGGCTGGTGTCAAAATTTCTGGTACAGCACAAAATCCTGTCGTGATTGAAAAGAATCAAGTGGTTGAACAAGATGTTATTGGGGGAAATGAGTGATGAAGGTCTTATTTGCAGCTGCAGAATGCGCCCCTTTTTTTAAAACAGGAGGGTTAGGTGATGTAGCAGGTGCACTACCTAAAGAATTAGCTAAAAAAGGGGCGGAACTTTCTGTTGTTTTGCCGTATTTTACCAAGATGCCGGAAACATTTAAAACACAATGTGACGACCTAACCAACTTTTACGTGGAGGTTGGTTGGCGGCATCAATTGTGTGGAATCAAGCGTTTAGAGATGAACGATGTGACGTATTATTTTATTGATAATTCATATTATTTTGATCGTGAAAACCTATATGGTTATGATGATGACGGTGAACGTTTTGCCTTCTTTTCTTTAGCAATCATTGAAATGTTGGAGAAAATCGACTTGTTCCCTGATGTTATCCATGTCAATGATTTTCATACAGCGATGATTCCTTTTTTATTAAAGGAAAAATACCAATGGATCGAAGCCTATCGTTCAATCAAGACTTTGTTAACGATTCATAATATTGAATTTCAAGGGGCCTATAGCCAAGATTTATTGCCAGATTATTTTGGTATGGGACTTGATCGTTATTATGATGGTGCTGCCCGTTTTGGTGATGGCGTTAATTACTTAAAAACTGGGATCTTATACGCTGATCGAGTGAATACAGTCAGTCCATCTTACGCAGAAGAAATCAAAACACCTGAATTTGGTTTTGGTCTAGACGGCGTTTTACGCTTAGAACAAGAAAAATTAAGCGGCATTTTAAATGGAATCGACTATGAGATGAATAATCCAGAAACAGATAAATCAATCCCTGCAAATTTTTCGATACACGACCTTACAGGTAAAAAGAAAAACAAACAAGCACTGCAAATGAAAATGGCGTTGCCTGTTCGAGACGATGTACCGTTGATCGGTATCGTCAGTCGTTTAACGTTTCAAAAAGGATTTCATTTGATTTTAGATGATTTAGCGAAACTTTTGGAAAAAGATGTGCAACTGGTACTACTTGGAACCGGTGACCCTGGGATTGAACAGTCGTTCGACTATTTTTCTGATCATTATCCGACTAAATTTAAGACGAAGATCATGTTTGATGTTGATTTGGCACAATTGATTTATGCTGGTTCTGATCTCTTTATGATGCCCTCTGCAACAGAACCTTGCGGCTTGTCCCAAATGATTGCCATGCGTTATGGCACTTTACCGATCGTTCATGAAATTGGCGGTTTGAAAGATAGCGTGATTCCCTTTAATCCAGTCACAAAAGCAGGAACGGGCTTTGGTTTCTCTGATTTTAGTTCCTATTACTTAATGTATAGCACAAATATGGCAATCGATTTGTATTGGAATGATCAGAAAAACTGGAAACAATTGATGAAATCAGCAATGGCAAAGGATTTTAGCTGGGAAAAATCTAGTCGATTATACTTGGATTTATATCAAAAGATGGTTAATCCACTTAAATTATAGTTGACGTTATAAGCGAATCAGGTTATACTTTTAGCGAGAAATGAATAGCCAAAGAAAGCCATAGAGGTGTTTTTGTGAGTGTAAGTATCTAACTAGAGGAAATGAATAGCTGAAGAATAAACAACCATTTTTTGATGGCTTCTTTAGCATACCTATGTTGATACCTATCTTAACTCATATAAAAATACCTGATAGACTGTAGTATATCTATCTTTATTTATTGATTCATGAGGGATGAAGGGACGCTTCATCCCTTTTTTATGTATTTTCTTAATCAATAAAACGTATAAACAGCTACAGGGAATTTCTTTGACCTATTCAAAAGAAGATAGGTATCTCTTAAAAGAGAAGGAGATACTAATGAATCAAGAAACATATAATAAAACGCAATTTAATACAATCAAAGAAAAACTAATGACTTATGCAATCAGCTACTACGGAAAAGAGCGAATCAAAGGATTACAGCCAAGTAGTCATATCGCTGTTGTCAAAAAACGTTTACAAGAAACCTCAGAAGCAAAGGCCTTGCTCCTAGCAAATCTACACGTCCCATTTATGGGCTTAAACAACATTGAACATCTAACCAACCAAGTCGAAAAAGGCTTTATTTTAGAGCCAAATGAGCTAGTCAGCTACGCAGATTTTCTTAGGAGTAGTCGTTTGATCCAATCATTCATGCAAAAAAATCAGTTTATCGCACCACTTTTAGCTAGATATAGCGAATCGCTACAGCTTTTTTCTGAGATTGAAGATGAAATTTATCAGGTTATTCGTAATAATCAAGTGGAGAATGATGCCAGTCGTGAACTTCGTAAAATCCGTCGGGCTATTCAAGAATGTGAAAAAGAAATTGAGCTAAAATTAAGCTCATTTCTTAGAAATGCTCAAAATAAACCGAAAATCCAAGAAGCAATCGTCGTCAAGAAAAACGATCGTTATACGGTGCCGATCAAAGCAACGTATAAAAACCAAATTTCTGGAACGGTTGTAGATGCGTCTTCTAAAGGAACGACTGTCTTTGTTGAACCAGCAACAATAGCTAAGCTAAATGATAAATTATATCAGCTGAAAATGGAAGAAGCTACAGAAGTGTATCAAATTTTATCGACACTGACTGGTTTGATTGCGGAACAAATGAGTGCCATTCAATCAAATTTAGAAGTGGTTGCACAATATGATATGATCTTTGCGAAAGCAAAGTATAGTAGAGAAATCAACGGTATTGAACCTGAAATCAATCAAGATGGAGTCATTGAGTTGGTCAATGTGAAACACACTTTGTTAGGTGACTCGGCTGTTCCTTTGAATCTGTCACTAGGAAAAGAGTACCGAGGCCTGACAATCACTGGACCGAATGCGGGAGGAAAAACGGTTGTATTGAAAACCGTTGGACTGATCGCTTTACAGACGATGATCGGGGTCCAAATTATTGCAGATCCTGGAACAAATATTGCTATTTTCGATCAGGTCTTCGTTGACATCGGGGATCAGCAAAGCATCGAGAATGCGTTAAGTACGTTCTCAGGACACATGCAGAATATCTCTGAAATTCTTGCCAAAACGAAAAAAAATAGCTTGATTTTGCTCGATGAAATCGGGAGTGGAACCGAACCAAACGAAGGTGCAGCATTAGCAATCGCAATCATGGAAGCTTTCTACAAAAAAGGCAGTATTCTTATTACAACGACCCACTACGGAGAAATCAAGCGTTTTTCTGAACAACATGAAGATTTTTTAACCGCTGCAATGGCGTTTGATTCAGAAAACTTACTGCCTAAATATCAATTGATTTTAGGAGAAATCGGCGAAAGTAACGCTTTTTGGATCGCTAACAAGATGAACTTAGATAAAGAAGTGGTTGAACTTGCTCAAAACTATTTACATGATCGTAACTATTCAACGAAAAAAGCGGAGTCTTTGCAAAAAGTTAAAAAACAAAAAGAACAAGCAATTTTTCCAGCATACGAAAAAGGGGATCGAGTCTTGTGGACGGAGCAAAAGAAAATTGGTTTAGTATTTGAACCGGTAGAAATGACAGAAGATGTAGTGATTTTCGTGGAAGATAAAAAGGCTACTGTTCACAAACGTCAATTAAAATTAGACCGTAGCGCAAAAGAGCTGTATCCGCCAAATTACGATTTAGATTCTTTATTTGAAAATTATCATGAGCGCAAAAAGAACAGGGACTTAGAACGTGGCTCCAAGAAAGCCTATAAGAAGTTAAGAAAAGAAATGCAGTTGAGACAAGCAAAAAGAAAAGACTAGTTTTTTTCAATTAAATCTAAAGATGGGCGCAAGGCAATCGTCAGCAGAAAACTGATTATTATCTTGCGCCTTTTTCTATAAATAGATGAGGCCATCTGAACAACATTACTTAGTCAAAGGGTATTTTTGACCAAATTTTCGAATTTCTAATAAGACTGTTTCTAACTCTTGCCCCTTTTTAGTTAATGAATAATCTGTTTTTGGAGGAATTGCTTGTAATACTTGCTTATTTACCAATCCATCTTCTTGGAGTTCTTTTAATTCCTTGCTAAGAGTATGTGGAGTGATCGAATCTAATAGACGTTGCAATTCATTGAAGCGGCGATTGGATTCAAGTAGATAATATAAAATTAATATTTTCCATTTTCCACCAATGATGGCTAACGTATTTGCTGTTGCACAATTGCATTTTGTCATTTGCTCATATGTTTTTCTCATTGAAATCACTATCCTTTTTGACAGTAGTCTTAAATATAACAGTATTATATATTTTATAGTAATGCTTTACAATAGAAAATGTAACAAAGAAAGGATGATTTTAAATGAATCAGGTTGTAAAAGTATTGCAAAATCACGCGACTGTCAGAAAGTTTGATCCAAATCACACCATTTCCAAAGAAGTTCAAGATGAGATCATTAAAGCAAGCAAACAGGCTCCTTCTTGGATGAATGGTCAAGCGTATAGCATACTGACTTTCCAAGAAGAGAATGAGAAACGAAAACTAATCGAGGTGTTGAATCAAGACCAAGAAAATAGTTCTAATGCGAAGATCATCGAAAGTTCATCGTTGTTTTTATTATTTTGTATTGACTTTAGTCGTTATGATTTAGAGCATGAGGGAGTTTCGTTTGAAAATGAGTTGGAGCCGCTCATTATCGGGACAACGGACGCTTCGTTAGCGTTAGAAAACGCCCTGGTAGCAGCTGAAAGTTTTGAGCTTGGAACGTGTGTGATCGGTGGACTTAGAAGAGTCTCAAAAGAGATCATCGATTGTTTGGAGATAAATGAATTCAGATTTCCACTCGTTGGTTTGGCAATAGGAAAGCCACTACAAACAGCTGTGCCGAAACCTCGTTTACCTGAAAAAGCGACTGTTTTCTCTGGCCAAAATGCACATAAAAAAGCAACAAAAGAGGAAATTAAAGCGTATGAGCGACAACTCCAAGACTATGCAAAAGAGAATGGCTATACCTCTGAACCATGGATAAGTCGTTTTACCAACTATTATAAAGAGCAAAACTATCCTGCAAAAACAGCTGAGAGTTTAAAAAAGCAAAAATTGATTTAATGTTTAAAAACTAAAATAGCAAATAGAAGTTTTATTGTACAATGAGTAAGCGGAACGTTAGTCAGTCATTTGACCGATGATTGTTTCGCTTTTTTAGAATGAGTCTATATAATTCGTTTAAAATAGAGTTGCAACTAAATTATATCTTTCAAAGTTTTCAACCTCTTTTTTCAATGGTATAATAACCGCGGAGGAATATGTCGAATGAATGAGAATTTATTATCAAAACGTTTAGCACGCGTGGGGGAATTAGTCCCAGAACAAAGCCGGTTAGCAGATATCGGATCTGACCATGCGTATTTACCTGTAGCATTAGTTTTACAAAAGAAACTTGAGTTTGCGGTAGCTGGAGAAGTCGTATCCGGACCTTTTGAAGCTGCTAAAAAGCAAGTGAGAAAAAATGGTTTAAGTGATCAAATCACAGTCCGCCTAGCAGATGGTTTAGATGCTGTAGAGAAAACAGACGAAATCAACGCTATCACGATTTGCGGCATGGGTGGTGTGTTGATTCGTGATATTTTGGAGGCTGGTTGGACGAATCAGCGCTTGCAAGGCAATGAGCGTTTAGTTTTACAACCAAATATTGGAGAAAAGCCGTTACGTGATTGGCTGACAATCCATGGCTATACAATTATTGACGAAGATATTTTAGAAGAAAATAATAAAATTTATGAAATCATCGTGGCTGCTAGAAGAGAGACAAGAGTTGCTTATTCAGCAAAAGAACGTCTTTTTGGGCCAGTTTTACTCAAAAAACAATCGCCTATTTTTTATAAAAAATGGCAGAGTGAAGTGAAACAACGGGAAACGATTTTAGCTCAACTAACTAAAGCTTCTGGGGATCAAACAATTAGAATCCAACAAATAGAAAAAGAAATTGCTGAAATCAAGGAGGTTTTGCCAGATGAGTCTTGAGGGTACTTTATTTATCGACCGTTTTGAAGCGTATTGTCCGCAATGGCTTGCAGAAGCCGGTGACCCTGTCGGTTTGCAGATTGGGTCAGTGAACAAACCATTGGAGCGTGTCTTAGTTACACTAGATGTGAGACCAGAAGTAGTGGCTGAAGCAATCGAAAAGCAAGTTGACTTGATCATTGCCAAACATCCTCCGATTTTTAGACCAGTGAAATGCTTAGACACAAATGACCTACAAACGAAAATGTATGCCGACTTACTGAAGCATGATATTGCAGTTTTTGCGGCACATACAAATATGGACATTATTGATAATGGTTTAAATGACTGGTTTTGTGAGCTATTGGGGATTCAAGATACCACTTATTTAACCAAAACCCATACGATTGGTTACAAAAAATTAGCTGTTTTTGTGCCTGTAGATGATGCTGCGAAGATGCGTGAAGTGCTCGGACAAGCGGGAGCAGGTCTTCAAGGCGATTATGTCAATACAAGTTATTCCTTAATCGGAACAGGCAGATTTACCCCAGTTACAGGTGCTAATCCAGCTCTTGGAACGATCGGTAAAGAAGAAGTAGTACAGGAAGCAAAAATCGAAGTAATTTTTCCAGAAATAATTGAAACATCAGTTATTCAAGCAATGCTAGCAGCTCATCCCTATGAAGAACCAGCCTATGATGTCTATCAGATCGACAATATCACCAAAGAATATGGTTTGGGACGTGTTGGTCATTTAGCTAAACCTGTCTCTTTAAAAGATTTTGTGTCGGTCGTCAAAGAAACCTTCGATTTAGATGGTGTGCGGATTGTAGCAGAAGATGAAACAAAAATGATTCAGCGCGTTGCAATTTGTGGCGGCAGCGGTGAAAAGTTTTTCCGTGATGCAATTAAAAAACAAGCAGATGTTTATATTACAGGGGATGTTTATTACCATACAGGACATGATATGCTAACAGAAGGCTTATCAGTAATCGATCCAGGACATTATATTGAGCAATTATGTAAACCGAAGTTGGTAGAACTATTCAATCAATGGAAAAAAGATTATAATTGGGATATCGAATTTATCGAATCTGAAGTAAATACAAATCCGTTTCAATTTAGATAAAGAAGAAAGAGGGAATTAAACGATGTATGAAAATTTATTACCGCGTTTTTTACGCTATGTAAAGACAGAAACACGCTCTAACCCAAACAGTAAAACAACCCCTTCAACGCAAACTCAAGTAGCGTTTGCTCAAACGCTAAAAAAAGAATTAGAAGAAATTGGTATGAGTGATGTCATTTATAATGAAGCTAATGGTTTTGTGATTGCTACTTTACCAAGCAATGTCGATAAAGAAGTTCGTTCCATCGGTTTTATTGCCCATATGGATACAGCCGATTTTAATGCAATCAATGTGAATCCACAAATCATTGAAAACTACGATGGTGAGTCAACTATCCAATTAGATAAAGAAGGAAAATTCACCTTAAATACAAACGATTTTCCTAATCTAAAAAATTATACCAATCAAACATTAATCACAACAGACGGAACAACGCTATTAGGTGCTGATGACAAATCAGGGATTGCTGAAATCATGACAGCAATGGAAATTATGATCAAAGACCCATCAATCAAACATGGCACGATCCGTGTGGCATTTGGTCCTGATGAAGAAATCGGCGTTGGAGCAGATAAATTTGATGTTGAACACTTCAATGTAGATTTTGCTTACACGATGGACGGTGGTCCAGTCGGAGAATTACAATATGAAACATTCAACGCAGCGCAAGCAGAAGTGACGATCCAAGGAAAAAATGTTCATCCTGGAACGGCTAAAAATACAATGATCAATGCATTACAATTAGCAATTGATTTCCATAATCAATTACCTCAAAATGAAGTCCCAGAAAAAACGGATGGTTACGAAGGATTTTTCCATTTAGCGCAAATGAGTGGAACACCGGAAGAAGCTAAAATGACGTATATTATCCGTGACCATGATCGTGAAAAATTTGAAGCGCGCAAAGCGTTGATTCTTAAGATTCAAGAAATCATCAATCAACCATTTGACCAAGAACGTGTGCAGATAGATCTTTTTGATCAATATTATAACATGGGTGAAGTCATCGAAAAAGATATGAGTATAATCGAACTAGCGAAAAATGCAATGATCGAGCTAGATATCAAACCATTGATCGAACCTGTTCGCGGTGGAACAGATGGCTCAAAGATTTCTTATTTAGGAATTCCTACGCCAAATATTTTTGCTGGTGGCGAAAACATGCACGGACGCTTTGAATTTGTTTCATTACAAGCAATGGAAAAAGCGACGGATGTTATTGTGAAAATTGCGGAATCTAACGCTCAGTAAAGAGAGTGACTATTGAGAATAGTAGTGACATTTGAGAATAGGGAGTAACGTTACAAGCAGTGACTTACTTCCTGTTTTTCTGTCAAGGATGGGCGAGTTTGCTTCATTTTCGAAACATGCTGAGAAACACCATGACGTTAGGCGTTGCTATTTTTTCAGCTAAGACTTGTCGCACTACAAATTGGTGCTCGGTACACGGTAAAACAAAGTGAAATGTTGCCATCATTTTTAGCTCGGATTTGAATACGTCGTCGTGCTATGCGTTAGCTAGAGATGCTTTTAATTTTAGGAGGAACTCAAGTGGAAAATGTAATGATTCTTTTTAATGAAACATCCGGTAAAGACAAAGGCAGAGAATTAGCCGAACAGTTTGTATCGTATGCAAAGGAACATGGACAAACGGACACGCATTTTTTATTAGAACAAGTGGGTCCAGATTGTGATAGTAAAAAAACGGTTGAAAAAGCGCAAGCGGAACATATCGATACACTGATCTTTATTGGTGGAGATGGTACGATCAATCATAATGTGGCAGATTTTAAAGAGGAGTTGCCTCATCTGAAAGTGGGCCTCTTGCCTGGTGGAACGGTCAATAACATGGCTAGAGTTTTAGGAATTCCCCTGAAATTCGAAGCAGCAGCTGATATTATTCTTGGTGGAGCAACTAGAAAAATCGATTACGGAATGATTAATCAAAAAGTAATCGTCAGTACAATGACTATTGGCATTTTGGCCGATACAGCAGCTCGTATCAGCCAAGAAGAGAAACAAAAATATGGTAAGCTGATATTTGTGAAGAACTTTTTTAAATTATTGGCGAAGAAAAAACGGTATCACTTAGAAGTTACAACAGAAAATGAGCAATGGCGAGGGAAAACACAGCTTGTGACTGTGACGATGACGAATTCTGTCGGTGGCTATACCAATTTTGATGATTCTGCATCACCTGATGATGGCTTGTTTCATTTAACTATTCTGCCGAAATTAAATATTTTTAAATTAGCTTTTTATCTACCAAAGATTATTCTAGGCAAAATCTATGAGCTTCCTGATATTAAATATATAACGGCGGCTGAAATAAACATCAAAAGTACGAGTGAAAAGAAAGTTGGGACACGTGTTGATGGCGATCCAAGTGAAGAACTGCCGATTCAAATGAAAGTCGTGAAACATGGCTTAACTGTTTTTGTACCAAAGACATAGTAATAGAATAAAGTTCTTATGTAATTGTTGAATTAACTTTACATGGCGTGGCCTTTCAAGGTATTCTATTATAGGAGAATGATTTTGGGAGGAAGAAGAATGACAGGTTTGTTGAAACATTTACCATGGGCCTATTTGCTTATTGTAAATATGGTTGAATTTTTTGCGATGTATCTTGATAAACAAAGAGCGATAAGGAAAAAGTGGCGAGTACCAGAATTTGATCTTCTATTTATCGGATTGATCGGTGGTGGAATTGGCGGTTTGCTGGCACAGCAAATTTTTCATCATAAGACAAGAAAGTTACGCTTTTATTTTGCTTTTATTTTTGGTACACTTGTGACTATTGCAATTATTTATGTTAGTTATAAAAGATAATCGTGAATACACTATAGTGGGGAGAAACTATGAAAAGCAATTCTAAAACAAAGATTTTTCTGAATATCGGTTTGCTGGCAATTTTTATCGGAGTGATCATCTATGTGATGGATAATTCACTTAGCGATATCTTTGCACAATTAATGAAAACAAGTTGGGTTGTTGTGGCGTTGGTCATCTTGTTGGGCGTTGTCTATCAGATTGTAGAAGGACGTTCTATTAAAGAGATTGCCTCTTATTTTCAGAAAGATTTTACAACAAAAGATGGTTTTTTCACCTCTTGTTATGTCGCTTTTTATCGTGTAATCTCGTTTGGAACAGGAACACTGCTTTCTGAGATTTATTTCTATAAGAAAAAAGGACTGGCTGTTTCTCAAGGCGTAGGCGTGACGGCTTTACACATGATCATGTATAAAGTTGCGGTTATCTTTTTATCCGTTTTGGGGCTAATTTTCCAATTTTCTTTATTTTATGAACGTGCGCCAAAAATGATTCCCTTTATTTTAGTAGGAGTCGGGTTGACCTTTGTGATTATTTTTTCGCTACTGGTTTTGTCTAGTAGTCTCAACCTTCAAGTTTTTTTGATCAAATGGACAAATAAACATTTTAAGCGTAAAAGATTACGAGATTGGGTAGATAAATGTAATTTGCAAATCTATTCACTGAGAGAAACGGTTCAGACGATTACAAAAGACCGTTCAGCGATGCTTCGGATTTTTGGCTGGAACGTAGCTAAGTTACTGTTCTGGTACGTGATTCCGTATGTTGTATTGGTTGAGAACCATCCGAATATCGATTTTCTTTTAGTCCTTTCTTTTACTAGCTTTTCAGTTATCTTGTCAGGTGTTTTTCCAACTCCGGCAGGAATCGGTCCTTTTGAATTTGTTTATTTATTATTATTTAAACCGTTGGTAGGAACTGTAGATGCAGTGTCATCTTTGCTATTATACCGGTTTGGTAGTTTTGTTTTACCATTTTTGATTGGCTTTGTTTATGTCTTGATTCAAAAAAGACGAGAGATAAAAGTAGGCCTTCATGCCGTTAAGGAAGAGAAAAAAGAACATTTTGACGAGCAATGAAGTTCGGTCTATCTATACTAAAAGTTAGAAAATATAAAGAGAGCAACACGAAAACAGCCAAAGTTTTCGCGGTGCTCTCTTTTAGTTGTACATTTTTTTGATTAGAGTTACTATTGAAATGTAAAGAATATATATAGGAAGGTGAAAATATGACTGAAAAAATAACTACAAGTGAAGGGCAACCTGTCGCTAACAATCAACACTCGCAAACAGCTGGAAAAAGAGGACCAGTCTTGATTCAAGATATTCATCTATTGGAAAAGTTGGCTCATTTCAACCGTGAAAGAATTCCTGAACGAGTTGTTCATGCAAAAGGTGCTGGTGCTTTTGGTGAATTTGAACTGACTAATGATATGAGCAAATATACGAAAGCTGGACTTTTTAATGGCGTTGGCAAGAAAACTAGGGTAGGAATCCGTTTTTCTCAGGTTGCTGGTGAATCAGGTTATATCGATACCTATCGTGACGTTAGAGGTTTTGCAGTTAAATTTTATACTGAAGAAGGAAATTATGATATTGTCGGCAATAATACACCAGTCTTTTTTGTGAATGATGCCTTAAAGTTTCCTGATTTTATTCATTCTCAAAAACGTGATCCAAAAACTCATTTGCGTGATCCATACATGCAATGGGATTTTTGGTCTCATTCGCCAGAATCACTGCACCAAGTAACGATTTTGATGGCTGATCGTGGGATTCCAGCTAGCTATCGTACGATGCATGGCTATGGCAGCCACACCTTTAAGTGGGTCAATGATCATGGAGAAGTTTTTTGGGTGAAATATCACTTCAGAACAAATCAAGGGGTAAAAAATCTCACAGATGAAGTTGCTGCACAGCTTGCATCTGAAAATACGGACTATTTGATGGATGAATTATTTCAAGCAATTGAAGTAGGGGATTATCCTTCATGGACTCTTTGTGTACAGATCATTCCTTATGAAGAAGGCTTGAACTACAAATATGACTTATTTGATGTAACGAAAGTCGTTTCACAAAAAGATTATCCCTTGATTGAAGTCGGTAAAATGACATTGAATGAGAATCCGCAAAATTATTTTACGGATGTCGAAGAAATTTCATTTTCACCCGCGAACTTGGTGCTAGGAATTGAAGTATCACCAGACAAATTATTACAAGGAAGATTATTTGCTTATAAAGATGCAGCACGCTATCGCTTAGGTGCTAATTACGATCAATTACCTGTTAATAAATCACTCAATAAAGTTAATAATTATGAGCGAGATGGTTTCATGCAAGCAAATAATCCAGGTGGATCTGTTAACTATGAACCTAATAGTCAAGGTGGACCAGTCCAAGATGAAACTGCCGCGATTACACCATTTGATGTACAAGGTCAAGTGGGTACTTATGAATATGGAACAGATCATTATTCACAAGCGGGCGATCTTTACCGTTTGCTTCCAGAAGATGAAAAAGAACGTTTAGTTCAAACAATCAAAAATAACCTGGGTCAAGTGGATAATCGGGAAATACAGATTTTAGAAATCAAACAATTCTATCAAGCAGATCAAGACTATGGTGCCAGAGTAGCAGACGCCTTAAACATTCCGCTTGAAGAAATTCAGTAATAAAACCCAATTATTAACAGCCAGTACCAGAATAATATGCTATACTTTAGACAAGTACTAGGGGAGTCATTTTGACTGAGACGTTCGTTTGAACGGACCCTTTGAACCTGTGAGTTGAGACTCGCGTAGGGAAGTAGTCTAAGAAATAGAATACGACGACTCGACTCTATGAAATGGTTCTTTGTCATTTTATAGAGTTTTTTTCTGTTTTTAAGCTTCTTCTCAAAAAAATCGAGGAGGAATTGCATGACTTTTACAGAAGAAATAAGAATATCTGCTGAAGCAATTTGGCGGGAAAGTAAGGAACATCCATTTATCTCAGAGTTAAAGGCAGGAACATTAAAACCTGAAATTTTTCGTTTTTATTTGCTTCAAGATCGTTACTATCTGGAACAATTCAGTAAAATCCACTTACGAGCGGCAGATCTGGCAATGGATCAAGAGGTCAGAGCCTGTTTTTTAGAAGGAGTCAAAAGTTTAGAAGCGGCAGAAATTTCAGTGAGAAATACATTTTTCAAAGAGCTGGATGTGACAGAAAAAGAAATCAGTCAGACACCAATCGCGCCTACTGCGTATCATTATACATCACATATGTATCGAGAGCTTGAATCAAAAAGCCTTGCTAGAACGGCTGCGGCATTATTACCATGTTATTGGTTGTATCAAGAAATTGGGGAAGAACTAATTGAAAGCGGTTCGCCTGATCCACTATATCAACGCTGGATCGAAACATACGACAGTGAAGTATACCGAGCAGCTGTAATTCGGCAAAGGAAATTGACTGATTATTTAGCAGAACAAGTATCGCCTGACGAACGTGCCCTTATGCAGCAAGCCTTTATTATAAGTAGCTATGAAGAATTAAATTTTTGGGAAATGGCTTATACAAAACAACAATGGGGGCTAAAACATGATGAACTATGAGTTGATCGATGAGCTGCGCTTAAAAAATCCACTTGTGCATAATATTACGAATATCGTTGTAGCAAATGACTCTGCGAATGGGTTGTTGGCAATTGGAGCATCCCCTTTTATGTCTAGTACAATTGCAGAAATGGAAGAAGTAGCCTTGATTGCAGATGTTGTCGTTTTGAATATGGGGACTTTAAATGATGAACAACTAACAGCGATGATCTTAGCTGGTAAAAAAGCGAATGAACTAGGAAAACCAGTCGTTTTAGATCCAGTCGGTGCAGGAGCAACAAGTTATCGTAAACAAGCTGTTGAAAAATTATTGAGCCACGTTCATCCGACGTTGATTCGCGGGAATGCTGGTGAAATCGCAGCAATTGAAGGCAGTGATTGGTCAGCTAAAGGCGTAGATGCAGGAACTGGATCTGGTGATGTAACAAAGATCGCTGAAAATCTAGCGCTAAAACTGAACTGCTTTATCGCTGTCAGCGGAGCAACTGATACAATCACAGATGGCAGAAAAAGTTATCTTGTGAAAAATGGCACTCCTTATTTCACTAAAATGACTGGAGCCGGTTGTCTGCATGGCTGCATCTGTGGTGCTTTCTTAGCCGTTGATAAAGAGCGGTCGCTAGAAAGTGTTGTTACAGCTAGTGTGATGTACGCTTTGGCTGGTGAGTTAGTAGCAGAGCAGTTAACGCAGGTTTCTGTGGGCTCATTTAGAACCTACTTACTAGATCAATTGTCTTGTCTAGATAGTTTATTGGTTCAGCAAAAAGCAACTGTTGAAAGGAGTAATAAGAAATGAATGAAACCATCCAAGCATTAACAATAGCGGGATTTGACAGTGGCGGTGGCGCAGGAATGCAGGCGGATTTAAAAACCTTTCAAGAACGCTTAGTATTCGGGACATCTGTCTTGACCGCTTTACCGATCCAAAACACACAAGGCGTTAAAAAGGTTTATGATATTCCTTTGGATGCGATTCAAGATCAGTTAGTTGTTGTCAGAGAAGATTTCAAGATTTCTGCCGTAAAGACAGGCATGCTTTTTACCGCTGAAATTACGCACTTAGTATCAGAATTTTTAAAAGCAGCGGATTTTGGTCCTTTGGTTGTTGATCCTGTGATGATTGCTAAAAGTGGACATGCGTTGTTAAAAGATTCTGCTGTCAGGTCGCTGATTGAAGAACTGCTACCGCAAGCGTTTGTCATTACACCGAATATTCCTGAAGCAGAAGTGATGAGTAATATGACGATTACAACAAAAGATGAGATGCTGACAGCTGCGAAAAAGATTCAAGTGTTAGGTGCCAAAAACGTTGTTGTAAAAGGTGGACATCACCTTGAAGGGACACAATCAACAGACTTATTATTACTGGAAGATGGCCAGCTAGATTGGTTAGCGGCAGATAGAATCCCTACTAAAAACACTCATGGTACAGGCTGTACCTTTTCAGCCTGCATTACAGCCGAGCTGGCAAAAGGAGTTGATGTCAGATCGGCAGTTCATACTTCAAAAGAGTTCATCCAAGCAGCGATAGCTGATGGAATTCAAGTGGGTTTTGGAAATGGACCAACGAATCATTGGGCATACAGAAAGGTCGAAAGACATGAAGAATACTAAAGAAATGCTTTCAATTTATTTTATTGCAGGAACCCAAGATATCGAATCAGGTTATTTACCAGATGTGTTGGAGTCAGCTTTGCGGGCCGGAATTACCTGCTTTCAATATCGGGAAAAAGGCAAAGGCAGTTTGGAACACCCTGATGCCAAAAAGAAGATGGCGAAAATTTGCCAGCAACTATGCAAACAATATCAGGTTCCTTTCTTGATCAATGATGATATTGCTCTGGCTTTAGAAATTGATGCGGATGGTGTTCATGTAGGGCAAAAAGATCAGGAAATCAAAACGGTTTTGGCACTCTTTTCAAATAAAATTGTTGGTTTATCTTGTCATGACGAACGTGAGGTTCTGACAGCAAATGAATTGGCAGGCATCACTTATTATGGCATTGGTCCAGTTTTTGGTACGCTATCAAAAGCAGATGCCGAGGAGCCGATTGGTTTGAAAAAACTGACAGAATTGAAGGGAAAAGCATGTAAACCAGTTGTCGCAATAGGCGGTATCAATAGTGAAAACGTTCAAAGCGTCATAGGGACACAGGTGGATGGTATATCAGTGATCTCGGCCATTACATTAGCAAAAGATATTTCAAAAGCAGTTGGGAAATTAACGCAACCATAGGAGAGAGAACATGAAAAATTGGGTAAGAGTGGTTAGTCTATTAAGTTTCGTTCTATTTATTTTTTCAGGATGTGGGAATCAAAAACAGCAAGTGAAACAAAAAGAGCAGGTGGATTGGCCTTTTTATGAAATCCGTTCGGACAATCAAACTGTGGGGTATTTATTAGGTACTATTCATTTTGGAAAAAAAGAAATGTATCCCTTTCCAGATGAAATTATAGAAGCAATCCATAGCTCGTCAGAAGTAGTTTCAGAAGTCACCTTTGCTTCATTTGATTCACCGACGACAGCTGCTTTATCACAAAAGGCAATGGCTAAAAAACCACATATTATGACGGATTTAACAGTAGATGAAAAGGAACGATTAAGCCAAAAATTAGCTTCTTATAATTTTAAATTGGAAGATGTAAAAGACTTGAATTATTTTGGCTTATTATCGATGTTACAAGGACAATATGTGACGACCAATGATTTTTTACAAGGGGTCAATATAAACGTCGGAAATGAAGTGAGCAAAAGTAAAATAAAAAATACTGGATTTGAAACAGTTGCCGAACAATATCAATTGATGAATGAAGCGACAATGGATGTAACAAAAAAGTCGAGCTGGATTGAAGATATACCAGAATTATCAGATGCTATAACAGAAAATGAAAAGCTTTTAACTATGTATATTTCAGGTGAACTGGAGGAAAACTTTGATACCGTCTTTCAAGCGAATCAATACGAAGGATTCAAAGAAATTATTTTAGAGAAACGGAATTTAAATTGGCTACAAAAGCTGAAAGAAAAACTGCCAAATCAAAAGCAAACCTTTATCATTGTAGGTGCAGGGCATCTATACGGGAAGACTGGTTTGATTGCATTACTAGAAAACGAAGAGTATACAGTTAATAAAATAGAATAAAAAAAGCACGAGCAAAATCATGTGGGGTGATCTTGTTCGTGCTTTCACTTTGCTTAAAAAGTCTTTGCACTTTTTTAAAAACTAGTGTACTATTGAACTAGAACACTAGTGAAGGTGAAAATCAATTGGAGGTAAAGCCATGGATTTCCATACAGATCGGCCGATTTATTTACAGATTATGGACTTTATCATTCAGCAAATTGTTTCTGGAAAGCTTGAACCTGGGGATAAAATTAAAGCTGTAAGAGAAATGGCGGTCGAATTAGCCACAAATCCAAATACCGTTCAACGTGCTTTACAAGAATTAGAACGTGAAGATATTTTATTTTCTAAACGTGGATTGGGGCGCTTTGTCACAGAAGATACTGAAACAATCAACCAACTGCAAACACAAGCAGTTGGAAAAGTCATCGAAAATTTTTTAGCTGAAATGAAAAATTTTGGATGGACACAAGAACAAGCGAAAGATTTACTGGGAGAGTATATTGAAAGGGAGCAATAACGATGAAGGAATTAGTTAAGATTGAGCAATTGAGTTACCGCAAAGGAATGAAACAAATTTTTAGCCGTTTGAATTTTTCTGTTTCGTCGGGGAAAATCATTGCGTTGATCGGCGAGAATGGTTCTGGAAAAACTACGATCATGCGTTTACTTTCCGGGTTAGCTTTGAATTTTAAAGGGCAGATTTTAATCGATGATTGTGTCGTTGGGACCAAAACAAAGTCTTTTGTGGCTTATTTAGAAGATCAAAATAATTTTAAAGCGAATCAACAATTAGAAGACGTTATTTCATTTTATGCTCGCTTTTATGCAGATTTTGATAAGCGCAGAGCCTATGAATTGTTACGTTTCATGAACTTGAGCGAGTCAGAAAAATTAGGGAATTTATCAAAAGGAAATGCTGAAAAGTTTGCTTTAAGTATGACCCTGGCTAGAAGAGCAAAATTGTATTTGTTAGATGAGCCGTTAAGTGGAGTGGATTTGCTATCAAGAGAAAAAATCATTCAATCCTTGCTCCAGTGGTTTGATGAAGAGAGTACAATCATTATCACTACGCATCAACTGAGAGAAATCGAAACGATTATTGACGAAGTGATGTTTTTGCGTGATGGACAGATCATCCTTCATGAGTCTTTAGAGACAATCAAAGAAGTAAAACATAAGGACTTAGAAGATTTGTATCGGGAGGTGTATGAAATATGACCAAGTTCTTCCGTCTATTTTTTTCAAAAACACTTTTTCTTGTTTATAGTGCGAGTCTACTGTTGACTTTTTTATTGGGTCTTGTGAATGTTTATAATGTAAATCAACATTCTGTCGAATTTAGCATTGTCTTTTTAGCCTTTTCGATCATGCTTTTTTTCGTGCTTTTCTTTGTATTGGAAACGAATCGTATCTATCAATTTTTTCGGACAACGGATTTTCGCTTATTGCCTGTTAGTACGAGAACTCTTTATTTCTATAACTTGGTGTTCAGCACAATCGTAGGTGTTAGTTTTTTTATAGGAAATGTGATTATCGGGATAATTATGAATTATCTGATACTTAATATCCCGTTTTCTTTAAACGGAACTTGGATCGAAGGGATAGCTGCAATTGTTGATATAGTAGTGTTGTTTTTAATCATACAATTTCTAGTTTGTATCTATTCTGCTATTAAGCAGTTTATTCAAAAAAAATTCCGCTGGATTTTGGAAATTATTTTATTCATTATTTTTACGATGTTGATGGAGCATTTATCCGTTTTTGATTTGGGCATCATAAAATGGCTAGAGATGAATACACTTGGTTTAAAGCAAGAACTCTACTTTAGAGTAATTCTACAATTAGTGACAGCCTGCTTTTATTTTAGTCTAAGTATCTGGATGATCAATCGATATGTGGAAGCGGGGGATCAATAAATGTGGCAACTGTGGAATGAATTTCAGAAAGAGAGCCGCTCATTCTGGATGTCTAGCAACTTTGCATTTTTATTTGTTAGTGGATTTATTATTTACAAATTAGGCATTCAGCATATCCATTTTGAGGGGATTTCTCAATTTGTTTTAATCGTAGTATTGTTCTTCTTGTTTGTTCATTTTATCTGGGAGATGTATCGACAAATTGGCGCCTGGAAAAATAGTCAATATCGGTTGCTGCCGATCAGTGAAGCGAAATTTTACTTCAGCAATATCTTGTTTAGCTGGATTACGACCACGATTTTTTTATTTAGCTACTATTTATGTCTATTCGGTTTTGTTTTTTTGTTGGACAAGCAAGTAGATATGGCAAATTTTCAAGAGTACTGGAAGCATCTTTTAGTGGCTAGTTACTTTTTCTTGTCACTCTCGATTTATGTTCAGTTAGTGTATTTATTAAGTAGTTTGATCAGCATGAAAGCACCAGCCAAATTGCAGCGAGTATCAAAGTATCTGCTTTTTTTCCTTTTGTTTGCGGCAGAAGTAATGGTCAGTGAGCAATTATTAAATAGTTATCGAAAGATCTCATTTATTGATAGCCATCAGTTTAAAATCGCAGTAGGATATGTTTCGTTGTATCTAGAAGATTTGATTTTTGATGGATTTTTCCTTGTGATCAGTGCGATAGTCAGTATTTTTATTTTGAAGCATTACATTGAGGCAGAAAGAAGGTAAAGTATGGAAAATACACAGGTCTTAGAAGTAAAAGACATTTCAAAACGTGTCGGTAAGAAAAAGATCATCAAGGAAGCATCGTTTACAGTTGAAAGTGGGAGCGTTACTGGTTTGTTAGGTCCTAACGGTGCTGGTAAAACCACGATCATTCGGATGTTAGTCGGATTGATGAGTCATGATGGAGGATCGATTCAAATCAATGGACAATCGCTAGCAACTAATTTTAAAGAAGCGCTGGCTCATGTAGGCGCAATTGTTGAAAATTCAGAATTTTATAATTATATGACGGGAATGGAAAATCTAAAGCAATATGCAAGGATGTCGCAAAAAATAATCACGGATGAAGCTTTAGACCAGGTGATCCATAGTGTGCATCTAGAAAATAACATCGATCAAAAGGTCAAAACCTACTCTTTAGGAATGCGTCAACGACTAGGTGTAGCACAAGCAATTTTACACCAACCGGACTTGTTACTTTTAGATGAGCCGATGAATGGCCTAGATCCAAAAGGCATGCGGGAATTTCGCGAGATGATTGAATCATTGAAGAAACAAGGTGTGGGAGTCTTGATTTCGAGTCATCAGTTGAGTGATATGGAATTATTATGTGATGATTTGGTGATTGTTCAAAAAGGGGAAATCACTTATGTTGGCCCAATGAATAATCCAGAAGAAGACAATAAATTGATTTTATTACTGGAAACAGATCAGCAGCAAGAGACGTTAACGTTTTTAACTGAACAACAATATAGTGCAGCTGTAGAAGGAAAATATGTAAAGATCGAGCTGACTGAGGATATCAGAACAGTTTTAGTCAAACAATTAGTTGAGGCAGGGATCGGCATCAAAGAGTTAAAAGTACACGTCGATTCTTTAGAGGAAAACTTCCTGCGCTGGACAGAAGATGGGGGATTATAAGATGGGTGTATTGATAAAAAATGAATGGGTTAAGTTAATCAAGAAAAAATCCTCTTGGATTATGTGGATCATACTAATCGTCATGACCTTTGGCATCACTTTATTAGTCAAATCAACAACATCTTCTCAAAATGGTGAAGCGATGATGAAAGCCAATGATCTATTTGCAAGTTTGACTGAAATGACTTCATTTCTTAATTTGTTTATTGTGATTGTTGCAGCATCTATCGTTGCAGAAGAGTTTAGCCGTGGGACAATTAAATTTTTATTGATTCGTCCCTTTACGAGAAGCCAGATTTTATTCTCAAAGTTTGTTGTATGCTTGATTTATAGTGTGATTGGAACCGTCATTTTGTATCTGAGCAGTTTGATTTCGGCAAATCTCTTACTTACTAGCCAATCGCCTTTTGCACTTGTTAAAGGTTATCATGGCTGGAATGCATTGACTGTTGCAGCTGCGTATGCCGGGGCGAATTTACTGCTGATTCTTTTGTACGTCACAATCACGTTGTTTATTTCCGCTGCGATTCGTTCACAAAGTTTAGCGGTAGGTGTTGGGTTAGGCGTTTTGTTTGGTAGCAGTATTATTAATTCATTTTTGAATGTTGTGATTCAAAAGTATCAATGGTTAAAATGGAATCCGTTTAATATGCTGAATATTAAAAATACGGTTATGGAAAATACTGAAGCGGTTAATAATTATCCAGGCTACTTGAATTTTTGGCAAATGGCTAGTGGTATTTTGATCTATAGTTTGATTATTTATTTGTTGATGCAGCAGTTATTTAAAAAGCGAGATGTATCATTAAGTTGATATCTAGGTAAATAAAGGAGAGTGAATCAACGGCGCCAATATTGCTAAATACTTGTACACAAATGTCCTAGTCGGTGGATTCAAAGCTTGATAAAGGTAAGATCTTCTTTAGTGTCGTTGGTTGTGATTTAATAATTATGGGTAGGTTTAGGGGCTGGAAGAATTGGTAGGGAGAGCTGAAGGATGAAGCTAGTATTAGAAAATGTAAGTAAGAGTTTTGAAGGAAAGCAAGTTATTGACCATGCGAGTTTTACGTTTGAAAAGGGAAAAATTTATGGATTACTGGGTAGAAATGGTGCGGGGAAAACTACGCTGTTTAATTGTATTTCAAAAAATCTAACTCTTGATAATGGCATGATCAGCATTGAAAAAAATGGTCAAACAGAAGCAGATTATGAAAATACGGAAATCGGTTTCGTTTATACGACGCCACATTTACCAGCATTTATGACAGCGGTAGAATTTGTAAAATTTTTTATTGATATTAATAAAGACCGAATTAAAGAGCCTAAATCACCACAATCTTATTTGACTTCTGTTGGTATTGAGCTGGACGATCAAGATCGTTTACTCAAAGATTATTCTCACGGGATGCAAAACAAGGTGCAGATGTTGGTTTCTTTGATCGTTCAACCACCTGTTTTACTGCTTGATGAACCATTAACTTCTTTTGATGTTGTTGCAGCGCACGAGATGAAGGAAATAATTTTAAAAACTAAAAGCGATTCAATCGTGATTTTTTCTACACATATTTTACAGTTGGCTCAAGATTTGTGTGATGAAGTTGTATTGCTTCATCACAAGAAACTAGTAGCTGTTGATCCTGCGCGCATACATGACATAGATTTTGAAAAAGAAGTAGTTCAGCTGTTATCAGATGATAACGAATTGGCTACTCAGAGCATGGAGGAGTAAAAAGATGATGGTATTTTTTACGTATCTCCGAAATTATAGTTATTTTAAATTAACTAGTGTTGCTAAAAAGGTCAATGGCTTGATTTACTATTTAAAAAAGCTACCTTTGATTGGTAAAAAAATTCCAATAGCTCTTTATAGGTACTATCCAGTAAAACAAGCTATTGCTACTATCGCTTTTATATTAAGTCTACTGTTTAGTGCTTTTAATAAATTTATCTGGCTAGCTATGTATACTGGTATAGCAGCACTGATTGAGAGTGTTGTGATGCAGGAAAACGTAGTGGCATTACTTATTGCATTCAAACCGAGTGTTTTGGCAAATGGGCTTTTTCTCTGGTTCGTATTGAATGTTCTTTTTTTAGGATTTTATAATCGATTTGCGATGATACCTGATAAGAAGACGATTGATTTTTATGAGGAATTTCTATTATCAAGAACAGTTGTTGTTAGAGGAGATATGTTGTTGGATGTAGGCTATCAAGGAATTGCCTACCTTCCAGCAGCACTAGTTTTTGGTCGTTTATTTGGTCAAGAACTGTCAGTTGTTTTCTTTATTTTTTTCAGCTACTTGGCAGGAAATTACTTTTTCTCTTTATTGGGTCGAATTGTTTATATTTGGAAGTTTTCGGCTGTAAAGCGAAAAATATTTGGAGCAATCGTTGGTCTATCACTAATTGTTATTGGTGGTTTGATTGAGTACTTCAGAATAGTTCAGCCGATAATGACCATCCTTTTATCTTGGTGGGGAATTGTCTTGTTGTTTGTTTTGTTAATAGGTATTTTGCGGTTATTGTTGACGTTTAAACGAGAGAACGATTTTTTACTTTATTGGATAGAGCATACCAGTCTGAATTTGGAGACCTTAAATGATAGCGCTCAGGAACAGAATCAATATCTAGCAGAAGGTTTGACTATGCAAAAAAAATTAGTGGTTACCTCAGATCAAGTGTCCCGGAAGTTATCAGGCAGTCAATACTTAAATTCTTTACTGTTTAGTCGATATCGCTCAATTTTGAATAAAGCATTGTTGTTTCGCTTTTATTTCATTGTTACAGCGTGGGTATTGATTATTCTTGCAAGTTTATTTGGTTTCTTTAACAAAGCGGATAATGGAGAGTTGGTCAAGACGTTTCCTAACTTATTTTTTGTTATGTATATGGCAAGCTTTGGGAAAAAAGTAGTACAGATGGTTTTTGTCAATTGTGATGTTTCGATGCTGTACTATCCTTTTTATCGAGAAGCAAGTACGATTCTTGCGGGATTTAATTATCGTTTTAAGCAAACGTTTTATTACAATAGCATTGTTTCTGCTGGGATTTTTATTGGTTATATGCTTCTCCAAGTGATGAATGATTTCTTTTTAAGTTGGCAATTTTTTGGTATGTTATTGCTCCTTTTGATTGCTTTATCGTTTCTATTTTCTTTTCATGAGTTGTTTGTTTATTATATTATTCAGCCATTTACAGGAGATATGGAAGTTGTGAGTCCATTATATAAAATTATTTCAGGAGTATTTTACTGGATTTCTTATATGAATATCCAATTACATTCAGTAGGGTATTTTTATGTGACAATCGTTGTCTTGTGTTGTCTAGTTTATGTGTTGGTAGGTTTCATTGTTATCTATAAAAAAGCACCAAAAACATTTCGTATCAAAACATAGGGGATCAAACTAAATAACGGTGAAAATTAGAAAGTATCTTTTTAAATTAATACTAAAATAAAAAAGTTGAGAACGCTATAATGATAGTGTTTTTCAACTTTTTTAGGTTTTGTGAACAGAATGATCAAACTAGATTATTAGAAAAAATAAGTGTTTTCTGATTAATCTAATAAATTGCTGATAAAATCAATAATTATGCAGAACAAAGCTTGTTTAAATGTATAAAAATGATTATGATTAAAAAGATATTTTATACTTAATTATGATTAGGAGTGTTTTGATGGAACAAAAGCAATTGCGATGGTTTACTGTTGGTCTGATCGCTTTCAACATGGTTTGGGGCTTAGGTAATGTCGTGAATAACTATGCGCAACAAGGGATTTCTGTTGTGACATCTTGGGTTTTGATTTTGGTCTTATACTTTATTCCCTATGCATTGATCGTAGGACAACTTGGTTCAACGTTTAAAGACAGTAGCGGAGGCGTTAGTTCGTGGGTACAAAATACTAGTACGAAACGCTTGGCTTATTATGCAGCGTGGACGTATTGGGTTGTACACATCCCGTATCTAGCTCAAAAGCCTCAATTAGTTCTGATTGCTTTCGGTTGGGCGATCCAAGGGAACGGGGACATTGTAAATAATTTCTCTGTGGTTGGAATCACATTGATTTCGTTAGCTATTTTTCTAGTATTCTTATTGCTATCGACAAAAGGCTTGATGACTTTAAAAGTTATTGGAGGAATGGCAGGAACAGCGATTTTTGTAATGTCTATGCTGTTCATTTTATTAGCCGTTGGTGCACCAATGATGAATTCAACAGTTGAATTTGCTACACCACACATGGATAAGATCAGTACGTACATACCTAAATTTGATTTTAGTTACTTTACGACCGTCTCCATGCTGGTATTTGCCGTTGGTGGAGCTGAGAAAATTTCACCATACGTAAACTCAATGAGAAACCCAGCAAAAGAATTTCCCAAAGGCATGATTTTCTTAGCTGCAATGGTTGGAGTTTCTGCGGTACTAGGTTCATTTGCGATGGGTATGCTTTTTGCAAGTAATAATATTCCGGAAGATTTAATGGCTAATGGTGCCTATACAGCTTTCCAATTGTTAGGTGAGTATTATGGTGTTGGGAATTTATTAATGATTATTTATGCCATCACAAATGGTATTGGACAAATTTCAGCGCTAGCGTTTTCAATAGATGCGCCACTACAAATTCTTTTAGCTGATGCAGATCCTGATTACGTGCCCGCAGCGTTACGCAAGAGAAGTAAAAAAGGAACTTTGGTCAATGGCTACCTATTAACAGGTATTTTGGTTAGCATTATTATTGTGTTGCCAATGTTTGGTATCGATAATATCAAAGAATTAGTCAAATGGTTGACTAACTTAAATTCTGTTGTGATGCCAATGCGTTATCTATGGGTATTCTTTGCTTATATGATGTTGAATAAAGCGTATAAAAATTATACGTCAGAGTACAAGTTTATTAAAAATCCAAAAATTGCTTTCGCCTTTGGTTTATGGTGCTTCTTGTTTACAGCATTTGCTTGTATTTTAGGGATGGTACCAAAAATCGATTTTAATACTGATCCCAAGGCTTGGTTCTTCCAATTAGCGTCGAATGTCATCACGCCGATTGTGTTGATTTTATTGGGAATGATTTTACCAGCCCTTGCTCGTCGTGATAAAAAGAAAGCTTAAATAACTCTATAGTAGAGAGAAACATGCAATCGTGTGTTTCTCTCTCTTTTCTTTTATCTCGATAAATGATGGAATGAATTTTAATTCAAATAATCCTGCTTTATATTCTTTATAACAAGATAAAAACCATTGTTTTTCTTTTAATTTCACATATTTATAAAAAAATGAGAACATTTTTCCGTTTTTATCGGTATAATGAAAGGGAAGTCTGTTCTTTTTTCTAAAAAAATGATACGATTTATAAAGGAAAAAAATTGAGGAAGTGAGAACGATTAGTAAGCGACAACGCCAATCAGAAAAAGAAGAACGATCAACTTATCTTTGTAAAGAGGTAGATCCCGATTATTTAGGCCGTGAAGTCTATGCTGATAATGTAGATACGCCTTATTCATTTTATTTAGTTAGAAAGTTAACTCTAGCAAAAGATTATCAAAATTTAGCTGAAGGCGAAGCTTTTTTTGACGCAATCTGTGATAGCTGGGATGCAACAGAAGAGTTTGAAGAACTAGTAGTTAAAAAGATTTATATGTATGTTGAAACTGAGACCATGTATTATACATTATTTATGGGAAGTTTTGAGCCGACCAGAAGAGAGCTGCGAATGAATCTGAAACAATGGTTCGAAGAAATCTCGCTTGAAAAACAAGACCGTTCTCTAGTCTATAAAGGTGAGCCGACATTGAACTCTGGTGAAATACAGGGAATGATGAAACAAATGCTTGAAACCTCAAATGAGATTTTTCGTCTGCGTAAAATGATTACGGATTTAACTGACACGATCAATCATGGGAAAATCGAAATGTATGCAGCGAAAAGTGATCCAATCATTTCTAGAAGCATTCAAACGATTCATCTTAAAAGAGCGCAACCTTTAGTGATCGAAGAAAACCAAGCACAAGAGGAAATCGCTACTCCAGACGAATCTGTCAATGTGAAGGTGGCGTCAGTTGGGGAATCAACTATTGAAACAATTGAAATACCAACTCCGGTTGAGCAAGTGACAGAGCCAAAGGAAGAAGTAGAGGAAGTCGCGGAAAAAAAGTCGGCGCCCGAATTGGCGGAAAAACCAATGGAAGAAGATTTCCAAGTCATAGACGAACCTACAACTTACCAAACGCAAGAAGCAAAAAGTAAGGAACAAGCAGATCAGGTTGCTCCTGTAAAAAAAGAACGTACTTCAATCAAATTAAAACGCAAACAAATGGAGCAAGCGAAACAACCTGTTGAAACCGATACGAAAGATCAAGCAGAACAAGAAGGTCTGGAAAGAACACCGTTAGACTTAAAGTTATTAGTATTGAAAAAAGGAAAAGTAAAAAAAGTAACACCAAGCAATTGGCCGCGTTTTTCTAAACACCTAAAAGCAAGCAAACTACTTGAAGCACCAACGAAGATTCCTAATTTCTCTAAGAGTGAGATGGAAAATTTGGAAGATGAAATCTATTTGTGTTTCATGAACAAGCGGATGCGTTTAGGAGCAAAGAAAAGCAATCCACAGAAAAAAAGTATTCTTCGTTCTGAATTACTCGCTCAAATTAGCCAAGCGGAATATTTAAATTATTCTTGGGGACAAGTTTTAAGACAACGAAAAGAAGATGTTTTGATCTGCGGGCGTCTTAGTTGTGGTGGATTAGTTTCTTCTCTTGATGACTTTTTGCAGGAAATGCGGGAAATCGCATATAGTCGTTCATTGTTTGGCAAAAAGGTCCGCTGCTCGGTGGATTTACTCCGTCGCTTAGAAGGATATATTTTAATGGATCAATATATGCAGAATCTAAGTTTGATGCCGGTTGAGAAATAGCTAGCAGTATCGAGAAAGTGAATCGTTTTTAACAGATTAGATGGAACTGTATAGTTTTGATCTAGTCTGTTTTTTGTCTTCTTTTTAAATAGCTTACATAGCTACATGTCAAAATATCATAGATCGATTTTGATAGATAATAATGAATTACACCCTATTTTTTATGCTGATTTATCGACTGAGTTGCTATAAAGTGAAAAGTGATGTCTTTTGGTTAAATAATGTTTCTAATGTATGATAGAGAATATAAAGTAAGTTTTACTCAAGCTATAAGATTAATCGTAATGGAGGTTATTGCATGAAGAACATTTTTAAGAAAAAGACGACAGATGAAAAGAAGAGAAGTTCAAAAAAAGCGTCAAAAGAGAGCACGAAAAAAGAGCAGAATAGTGTGACTCCAGATGAAAAAGAATTTGATTCTTTTTTTTCAGAAGTAATCAAAAAATTTCCTGAAAAAACTTCTTCCATTATTCTGAATAGTTATGGAAAATCGAAAGAACGTGCTGAACAAATCCTAGCTAAAAGCAAAAATCAGTTTGATAGTATTTTTGATGAATTTTTACAAGGTGTGGATGAGGATACCCGTAAAAAATGTCATAAAACGATTCATGCGGCTTCTTTGACTGCTGCAATTATAGGTTGTTCACCAATCCCTTTTTCGGATGCATTTTTACTTGTTCCAGTTCAATTAACGATGATGGCTCGTTTACATAAAATTTTTGGGCAATCCTGGTCCGAAAGTATGGGCAAAAGTTTAGGCAAAGAAATTGTTGTTGTAGGCTTGGGCAAAAGTGCCGTCGGAAATATAATCAAACTAATTCCAGCTGTAGGCACTGTTACAGGTGCTGCCATTAACGCCACAGTTGCAAGTACAATTACAGAAACGCTAGGTTGGGTGACTGTAAAAATGTTAAACGATGGAGAAGATATCTTCGAACAAACGATGACATTTAAGGGGCAATTTCAAACATTGTTTAAAGCAGTACAAAATTCCAATAAAAAATCGAAGTAGAGTATAGGTTCGAATAAAAGGTAGTCAATAATAACGTGCTTTTCCCAACAAGTTTTTCTTTTAACTTGCTGTGATACTTTAAAAATATATCAAAAATGTGCTTGTAAAGGCAAGCTGAGGACGCAGCACGAATCGTTGCAATCTAGAATCAACTGAAAGAGGTCAGGAAATGAAACTACTTTTGTTGGTTTTAAATTTATTGATTGGCATTGGTGGATTAGCTGGTGGGATATTTTAATGTTAGAAAGAAGCAATATGATGCTTATTATGAACGTTTTATCGAGTTTGTCTAGCTACTTTGGATTGCCAAAATAAATAGAAATAGTGGAATGGATATCAAGTAGAACGTAAAGAATAAATGAAAAGAACATGCATAATCCAAAGAAAAGAGGAAGATAGTTGATTACATTAAAATCAAAAAGAGAAATAGAGAAAATGGCTGAATCGGGTGCTTTACTTGCGGATGTGCATAAACAACTACGAACGTTTATTAAACCAGGGATTACTAGCTGGGATATTGAAGTCTTTGTTCGAGATTATATTGAGAGCCATGGTGGAATTGCTGCTCAGATTGGGTTTGAGGAGTATGAATATGCAACGTGCTGCAGTATTAATGATGAAATTTGTCATGGGTTCCCGAGAAAAAAAGTGCTTCAAGATGGTGATTTGATCAAAGTTGATATGTGCATTGATTTAAATGGGGCGATTTCAGATTCTTGCTGGTCGTATGCAGTAGGAAACACAACAGAGGAAACACAAAAATTAATGGAAGTGACTAAAAAAGCCTTATATTTGGGGATTGAGCAAGCGCAAATTGGCAAGCGTGTTGGGGACATTGGTCACGCAATTCAAAGCTATGTTGAGGCACAAGGATATAGTGTTGTGCGTGATTTTATCGCTCACGGAATTGGACCTACGATCCACGAGGAACCGTTTTTTGCTCATTATGGAGAAAATGGTAAGGGGTTACGATTAAAAGAAGGCATGACGATAACGATAGAGCCGATGGTCAACGCTGGTTCATGGAGAATGGGTATGGAGCCAAATGGTTGGACTGCTAAAACAAAAGACGGGAGTTTAAGTTGTCAGTATGAGCATAGCCTAGCGATTACAAAAGACGGCCCTGTGATTTTAACCTCACAAGGAGAAGAAGGAACGTATTGATCGTTTCAACAAAAGCCTAGGCTCAAACTGAAAAATTCAAAGGCGCTAAGCTCAAAAAAGGAGTTCTTTATATGAAGCAATCTATAGTTCACATCGCATTAGTAGTAGATGATTATGATGAAGCAATCGCGTTTTATACTCAAAGCCTTAATTTTACTTTGATACAAGATACATATCAACCAGTACAAGAGAAAAGATGGGTTGTGGTATCACCTCCGAATTCAAAAGGAACAACTATTTTATTAGCAAAAGCTTCGAAACCGATTCAACGTGACTTTATTGGCAACCAAGCAGGCGGCCGAGTATTTCTATTTTTAGGTACGGACGATTTTTATAGAGATTATACTAATATGATTGCAAATAAAATCGAATTTGTTAGAGAGCCTAAAGTGGCTGATTATGGGACTGTAGCCGTATTTAAAGATCTTTATGGTAATTTATGGGATTTAGTACAGTTTAATGAAGACCATCCAATGAGTGGACGAATATAAACGTTTTTTCGAGACAGTCTTTGAGGAAGAAGGCTTCTCCATTCTCTAAAAAAGATTGAGGTAGAAAATCATGAACTTCGCAGTGCAACCGCTATTATTGGAGAAAATCAAATTAAGTGTTAATAATGACGCTAGTTTGATCTTCCATAATAAAAATAAGATTCCAGTTTTTAGGTGTTTTATTTTTGTAGAGCATGTTCAATCGAGCTGCTCAAAAGTGTTTATCTCCGAGAAATAAGAAGGAGTTTTTTTACCATCGTTTATTCAGATTTTAAGAGGCAGAGATGTAACTCCTTGAGTTATGCCTCTGCCTCATTTTGATATACTAGAAAGTGTATACTAAATTTTAAATCGTTTTTTTGCTGCTTTAATGTTTAAAAACATAGTTAAGATAGGATTTCCAATTGAATAGACTATTAAAGCTACTCCAAGAATAGCATTTCCAATTAGAAACGTTCCGTCAGATGGAGAAAATTTAAACATATATATAAGTCCACCAAAAAATAAAGCAGGAATCGAGATAAGGAAAATCATGACGGATGAAATAGCTAATAATATTTTTTTATAGGAGTGCAAGGAATAATAATATAAAATCATGGTAAAAAAGATAAATAAACTAGTTGGACCAAAGACGAAGAAAGAAAAGAAAGCAAAAGTAATATTACTAACAATAGATATACTGTAAAAAAATTTCTCTAACAAAAATTTATTCAGCTCCTTTTAAAGTAATTAATTTAAAAATTAACTTAAATGAGATGTCAATTGTAACACATCGACAGCACTCGTGTTTTCGGTATGATGTTTTAAAGTATAATTCAATTGTGACAATTAACTTTTCTAGGGGATACTTCAATCCAAATTATAGGAGTAGAAAGTATGCTAGCTTTTTATGTACTTATGGATTTCGATGTATTGTTGCTTTGCCACTAGTATATTGATTATGCAGAGATAAGATATATCAAAACTCCTCAGAAAAAAATGAATTAAAAAAACTCAAGTATGATATACTAATCAATGTAGAATAGTGATTTTATATAGTTTAATATCAGTTCATAAGTTTTGAGTAATTGATTGTGGACATGCTTAAAAATAACGAAAAATTTGCTACCGCTTTAAACGGTTTCACATAAGAGAGGTATGTTAGCGCATATCTCTCTTTCCGCTATCCTTATAATACTGTTTTATTCGTTTACTATGTTTTAATTAGTAACGACACCCCCTTGTTAAAAATGAATTTGTAGCTGAATCAAATCTAAAATCGATTGGGATTTTCAAAAAGAATAGAAAGAAGGATTATTAGTGGAGAAGAACATAAATAACGCTTTACGATTAAGGAAAGAAGGTAACTTAGAAGGGTCTAACCAGCTGTTATTGGAACTATTGGAAAATAAAATTGATGATCCTTACTTAAATTATCAGACTGCTTGGAGTTTCGATATAATAGAAAGAGAGGCGGAAGCAGTATATTATTACGAAAAATCAATTCAAAATGGTTTAGAAGGTGTAAACTTAGAGGGAGCTTATCTTGGTTTAGGCAGTACATATAGAACTC
This sequence comes from Enterococcus silesiacus, assembly GCF_001886225.1. Taxonomy (NCBI): domain Bacteria; kingdom Bacillati; phylum Bacillota; class Bacilli; order Lactobacillales; family Enterococcaceae; genus Enterococcus; species Enterococcus silesiacus. The sequence continues at coordinate 94,015 of NZ_JXLC01000002.1, forward strand.
TGGGTAAATACGATTTAGCCAAAAAAACGTTAAAGAGTGGCTTAGACAAATTTCAAACAAATAATGCTTTTAAAGTATTTTATTCAATGGTCTTGTACAACTTAGGACAATACTCAGAAGGTATGGAAGTGTTGTTGCATTTAATTGCTACTACTTCAGAAGATAATGAGGTTAGAGCTTACCAAAAAGCAATTTTGTATTATTCAGATAAATTGGATAGAACGTGGTAAGGAGAATTATATTGAGATTTATAATATGAACGATTTAGTAGCTTTCTAACAAGGAGTTATAGGAGGAAAAGTAATTTGAGAAAAGCATTATTAGTAATCGATATTCAAAGTAAAACAATTGGACCACTGTATGGTAAAGAAAAATTTTTGAGAAGAATAAATAGGATGATAGATTTTTTTCATGAGAAAAATCTACCCGTTATATTCATCGAACAAGAAGGCTGTGGAGAGTTATCTAATTCTTTAAGTCGACTAAGTGATGATTTTGTCGTAGATAAAAAAGAAGGGAATGCATTTACATCTCCTAACTTTAATAAAGTAGTGAATGATCTTAAACTAGATTCATTTGTGGTTGTAGGATTAATGAGTAATGCTTGTATTCAAAAAACATGTAAAGGTGCATTGGAGCAAGGGTATTCTGTGACACTAGTAGAAGATGCACATGATTCCGTAATTAAGCCGTTAAAAAATATCTGGAATAAAAGATTAAAGAAAATTGGAGTCTATACAATAACATCAAGTATGTATATCAATAATGATAAATAAATCTGTTTTGGCATAATTATTCTACAAAGGATTGATAAATTGAAAATATAAAAATAGATATAGAAAATTGGCATGGTAAAGAATATTTTGACCATTGTTAAATTCAGTTTAGATTTAACAAGTTTATTGTATCTGAGTGCAATGTGAGATTTTCCAGTATATTGTAAGTAATGACACAAAATATCAATTTTGTTGCTGACTTTCATTTATACTGCATGGTTTTTTTAGATTAAGGATTAATAAAAAGCCGCATTAAGTTACTTAAATCAAGCAGAAAGAAGGGCATTAATTGATAAAAACACTATTCAAGGTAAGTGTAGCAGTATTAGGTTTTGATGTATCAATCATCATCATACCGTTGGTCATTGTAAGGTTTTTCCCAGGAAGTGCATTTGATCAAGTAGGATGGATATTTCCTTTGTGGGGAGTGTTGATATTACCGTTTGCATTTTTATTTTTTTTACTATCGTTTTATTTCTATAATAAGAAAAATCGTTTAATAGAAAATGAATTGGATACTCTTAAAAGAGCTCAGGAAGAAGAAAAGTTATGAATAATATAGCCGTAGTAACATTGTGTGGTTCGATAAAATTTATGAAAGAATTTAAAGAAGTTGAAGCAACTTTAACTCAAGAAGGCTTAGCTGTAATCACCCCGTGTTTTTTTGAGCAAAATGAAAACATTGAAATGACAGAAGAAAACGCGCAATTATTTGGCATGATACATTATAAAAAAATCGAAATAGCAGATGAAGTTTTTGTGATTGATGTTGATGGCTACATTGGAGAGAGTACTAGAAAAGAAATTGAATATGCGAGAAAAAATAATAAAAGCATAAGATATTATTCTATCGAATCAGCTAGGTTAAAAAATTTGCCCATCAGTTAATGCTCAAATTGAGTTTAAAAAAGTAATAGTATAAGAATTAGGTGGAGGAACGATAAAATGGGAAATAAAGAATCATTATTTGAGCTCAGCAGCTTTACATATCAAGATAAGGGCGGAAATTTAGCTGGTGTAAAATTATTAAAACCTGACGAACATTTGTCGACGGATCAAATGCAACTGCTTGCAAAAAAACTAGGATATGCTGAAACTGCATTTGTTCATCCCGTAGCTGCTAACGAATTTGAAGTGCGCTATTTTACGCCTCAGACTGAAGTTCCGTTATGTGGGCATGCAACTATTGCCGCATTTAGCTTGTTAAAGAAATTAGGCAAACTGACTGTGGGAGAATACACGATCCAGACACAAGCTGGGAGATTAGCCATTTTAATAGTAGAGGATGACACTGTTTTTATGGAACAAACATTACCAGTTTTTTTCATAGAGAAACTAGATTATGCAAAAATTGCTAGTTCTTTAGGAATCGCTGTTACTGATTTTTCAGAAGAGTTACCATTGAAGATTGTATCAACAGGGCTGAAGGATTTAATGATTCCAGTGAAAGATACAACTATTTTGCAGGCAATTAAGCCTAATTCAAGTGAAATAGAAGCAATTTCAAAACAATTAGATATTATTGGATATCATGTCTTTGTTCCAGATAAGACGACAATTAGTTGCCGCAACTTCGCTCCTTTTGTGGGAATTGAAGAGGAATACGCGACAGGAACTTCTAATGGAGCACTGGTCTGCTATCTATTCCAAGAAAATAAAAGCATCGGGGACAAAACGTATCACTTTAGACAAGGAAGACTACGTCCAGATCAGACTGGTCGGATAATCGTTGAAATAAGTGCTGAGGACAGAGAAATTAGACAAGTTTTTGTTGGAGGAAAAGCGATGATTACGAAAGATTTATCAGAAATGGATTAATAAAAGAAGGAATGTTACAGATAAAAAATAATCAATTTTTAACTAAGGAGAGACTATGAAGAAAAAAATTTATTGTTTTCTTTTCCTAAGCTCATCGTTATTAGTGACTTCATGTGCTAAACAGGATTACTCAACAGAAGAATCAAAGGCAAGAAAACTGGTAGAAGAAGGGCGCACGTTCGTTAGTATGCAAAAAGAAAATAAGCGAGAAATAAAATACACTGTCAAAAAAGAGCAGTACAAAGAAAATGAAAAAGCTGTTATTTTAGAAAATGCTACTCCAATGATCGAGATTTCTGCTAAAAGAGCAAAAGGAGAGTTATATGCTAATTCTAAAAATAAATATAATTATATTACAATAGAGTTTGAATTTGAAAATAGGAACTTTCCAGAAGCCTTTGATATGCAAGGTGGGGAGATTTGGATGGTCAATAGTAAAAATAAAAACTTCAAACAAGGCCAAGGGGGAATCGAATCTAAACCAGCTTCAAAAGGAGAAAAAGGGTATTATAAGAGCAGCTTTACCATCGGAGAATTGATTGAAATTGGTGATAGTATTACTATTCGATATAATTATGATTTAGAATTTAATGGCGGTGGATCTGGACCGTTTAACTATATTGAATTTACTGTACCAATAGACAGTATTGAAAAAGAAAAATAGTAAGTAATAAATTAAACGTTCTTTCGTTGATTTAAGGAGAAGATTAGAAGATGACTGCACTAATAACATTGCCAAATTTAGGGGAAGAAATGGAATCTAAGCTCAAAAGTATAGGTATTGATATAGCAGAAGAACTAACATCTAAAAGGGAGGAATAATGAAAAAGTATAGGTATATAGTGATGTTAGCAGTTATTGTGCTGTTTTCAGGGTGTACTAATAGGGAAGAAAGGAAAGAAATCAAAGAAATTTCATATATGACTTCAAGTTTTGGTGTACTATCCAAAGCGGTTGAAGTAAACATAGAAGACGCTACCAAAAAAATATTTATTAATAATGATTATAGTAGAAGTGGAGTACCGAATAAAATCGAGAATATTCCAGAGAGTGATTTCGAAATTTACAGAATCAGTGATATAAGGAAATTTGAGGGGAAAATTAACAAAATGAGGATTTCTAATTGGAAAGAAAAGTATGTTAATAAGGATATAATGGATGGCTACCAATGGTCGTTAACTATTAAATATAAAGATGGCGAGGCGAAGTCGATTTATGGTAGTAATGATCAACCTAAGAAGTACGACGAATTAATAAGAGTGTTGTTCAATACAGAGGAGTAAGCTTCTCTTACAAACGATCAGAAAGAGTTAGGAATATGAGTTTTGAAGAAATCTCATAACAAGATAAGTTCAGTAGCTTAGAATGAGGAATCGTTTGAATTAGAATATCGACAAATAAATAGTTTGAGCGTTGTTCATAAGAATAACCGACTATACAAATTAAAGGAATTATTCTGCTAAACAATAGAGAATGACTCCTTTTTTATTGAGTAGAAAAGGCAGTTCGCATTCGCACCTAAAAAGAACAAGAGTATGTCAAAACAACAACAAAATTACCTCTACCTGACAGGCTTTCAAACTAAGACTAAAAAAAACTTCGGTTTTGTAGTATAATTTTCAAGGATAGAGGAAAGGCGGGAAGCCCATGAGGAAAAAACAGACCTACGCAGTAGTTGATCTAGAAACAACTGGGACCGATCCAACGGTTGACCGGATTATTCAATTCGGCTGTGTATTGATCCAAGAAGGAAAAATCATTTCCCGTTTTGCGACTGATATCAATCCGAATCAGGCCATCTCTAAGCAGATACAGCAACTTACAGGTATTAGTAATTCTCGTGTGCATAAAGCACCTTATTTTGAAGATGTGGCCTTAACGATTTATAACCTATTAGCTGATACCATATTCGTTGCTCATAATATCTATTTTGATTATTCCTTTTTAACACAGGAATTGCTGCGGTGCGGCACACCTAAATTAAAGATTCCCGGCATTGATACGGTGGAGTTAGCTCAGATTTTCCTGCCGACAGAAAAAAGTTTCCGTTTAGGCGACTTAGCTGAAAGCTTAGGGTTGATCCATGATAATCCTCACCAGGCTGATAGTGATGCACAAGTAACGGCAGAACTTTTATTGCTGATTGAAGCTAAAATGCGTCGCTTACCGCTGATCACAATGGAGTCGATTGATCGATTGAGTCAGCAAACTGGAATGGATACAAGCTCTTATATCCATCACATATATGAAGAAATGAAGCAAGATATCCAGCCTTTGGCAAAAGAGCAGCATGTTGTTTCAGGAATAGCCTTAAGAAAAAAAGAAGTTCCGCTATTTGAAGAAAAATTATATGGGAACCCAGTTTTTCCACAAAAGAAAAAGGCCAAAGAAAAAGTTTTTGCTGATGTGATCGGTTACCGGTCAGAACAAAGCCGGATGATGAATTTAGTGTATGATCATTTCACAAATGATGAACATAAAAATTTATTTATTGAGGCGGCGACTGGAACTGGAAAAACTTTAGGCTATTTATTTCCACTTAGCTATTTAGCCACGCCTGACAATCCAGTTATCATTAGCACAGTGTCTATCGTCTTGCAAAATCAATTGACCGAAAAAGATATTCCGTTAGCGAATCAAATTAGTCCTAAGCCAATCAACGCTGTAATTATTAAAAGTCATCGCCATTATATCGATCTGCAGCGGTTTAAAGCTACATTGAAAAATCCGGTACAGCAAAAACAATATGCCTTGTACCAGATGGGTGTTTTAGTTTGGTTAGTGGAAACGGAGACAGGGGATCTTGATGAATTACAATTAACGAACTTTAACCATATTTTTTGGCGTGATGTCGCGCATCGTGGGATTGATTTTTTGTCTGATCAAGATTCTTTGTACCAAGAAGATTTTGTCCGTTTTCTCTATAAAAAGGTTCGACAAAGTAATGTATTGATCGTCAATCATGCTTTTTTAGCACAAGAAACCCTTAGAGAAATTCCGCTCTTGCCTAAGAGCTCCTATTTGATTATTGATGAAGCCCATCATTTGCCTGAGATCGCTGGGAAAATTGCCAATCGTCAGTTCAATTATGTGTCATTTAAAAAACAAGCAGCGCTTTATTTGGAAGAAGATCAGCTCTTTGATCAAATCAATCAAATTTTTGACACTAAAACGCAAGAACAGCGGCTGTTACGGATTTATTCTAATGCTTTAAATGATTTGATTGAGGAGTTTAGCGATTTGTTTTATGAAATAAATCAGTTGTTCAAAGATGAGAAGCGATCACATTTAGAAGCAATGCTGCTAACGAAGCCAGTTTTTGATCATTTGTCGTTAAATGGAGAAACTTCGATTCAAAAGATCGAAATTCTTTTGACAGAGATGCAGGAAATCCAAACCAGATTGCAACTGTCGATTGTTGCTGAATTGGAAAAGTATACAGCATCTGAGCGGATTATATTCGTTAGTTTACTACAATTTTTTGAACGGATCGCATTCCTTTATGAATGTTTTGATATTTACGTCAATAGATGGGAGCCAAGGTGGATCAAAGAATATAGTACTACGCCTCAAGGATATGGCTTGCTTGCAATCAACGATCTAGAGGCAAGTATTTTATCTGAGACCACTTGGTATGACCGTTATCAGCGGATTTTGTATACGGGTGGAACATTGAAATTCGGTAATGATAAAAAGTATTTGCCAAATAAACTTGGGTTGACGAACGTTTCGTTTAAAACATTACCTGACCCATATAACTATGAGGAAAACGCGCGCTTATATATACCAACTGAAGCCATTGCAATCAGTCAGGCTGATGCTGCAGAATTTGCTGCGTATATCGCAGCTGTAATCCAAGAATTATCACAACAGCAAGATCGTTCGATGTTGGTTTTATTTACCTCACATGATATTTTATCCAGTGTTTATTATCGTTTACATCCGCAATTTCTAAACGCTGGTAGAGAACTGTTAGCACAGGGAATCAGTGGGAGTCGGGAAAAAATCTTAAAACGCTTTGCTCATTCAAAAAATAGTATTTTGCTAGGCGCTGACAGTTTTTGGGAAGGGGTCGATTTACCAGGAGAAGCGCTGTCGCTTTTGATCGTGACACGCTTGCCATTTGAAAATCCTAAACGTCCTTTTGTCAAAGCTCGCTACGACTATCTTGAAGAAAAAGGTGTCAACCCATTTACTCATGAAGCACTGCCTAAAGCAGCTTTACGTTTACGCCAAGCGTTAGGTCGCTTGATTCGCTCTGACAGTGATAAAGGTGCACTGATTGTTTTAGACAGACGACTAGTAACTGCAAAATATGGAAAACGTATGTTAAAAGCATTGCCAAAAGAGTTATCTGTGAAAGAAGAGTCATTAGAGGCAATAGCTTTAGAGCTAAAAGAATTTTTAAATAAATAAATTTATCTACTATCTATTAAATTAAAGTGATTTTCTGCTATAATGGTAGCCAGTAAGTTTGGAAAGGGCGAGGCGATTGCAAGAACAAGAAGACCAAAAGGAAACAAGAAATACTAAGATCCTAATAGGTGTCATTGCGGCTTTATTAGTGATCATTGTAGTGATGACTATTTTCTATATTCGCTCCACGCAGCCAAGAACACAAGCGAAGAAAGAAGCCACAGAAATCGCGAAAGAATATGCACAGCTAGAGTCGGTTGACAACTTTTATTGGTTTACTAGAAAAGAAACCTATTTTAGCGTAACTGGTAAAAACGATAAAGGAGAAGAGCTAGCTGTAATCATCCCGAAAGCAGGAGAAAAGGTGACAGTCCTGAATCAAAAGGATGGTGTGGAAGAAGGGCATATTCGTCAGATTATTGAAACCGATTATAAAGAGTCAAATATTCAAAAAATCAGCTTAGGTCTATATAACGATAAACCAACATGGGAAGTCGTTACTAAAAACGAAGATAGTTCACTGAATTATTATCTGTTATCATTTGAAAAGGCTGAGGAAATCATGATCATTAAGAATGTCTGACGAGACAGACTTATAAAAATAATCATACTGATGTTTAGTTACTTGATGAAACAAGGATAAATAGGGTCAGGAAAGGACGTTACTCCGTTGAATTACTAGGAGTTAAATACGCTTGTCCTAGTATCTGATAAAAAATGAGGAGTGAGAGTATGAACATATCAAGACGTGCACAAAAATTAGAACCCTCAGTCACCCTTGCAGCATCGGCGAAGGCTAATGCATTAAAAGCGGCAGGGAAAGATGTGTTGAGTTTAACTGTAGGTGAACCGGATTTTACGACGCCTAAAAATATCCAGCAAGCAGCAATCCAAGCCATCGAAAGTGGCAAGGCCAGCTATTATACGCCTTCAGCTGGTATCAAGGAACTTCGTGAAGCTGTTGTAAAATATATTGAAACGTATTATCAATTAAACTATCAAGCAAACAATGTGATTGTTACAGATGGGGCTAAATTTGCGTTGTATCTTCTTTTTCAAGCAGTATTGAATCCCAATGATGAAGTGATCATTCCAGTTCCTTATTGGGTGAGCTATGGGGAACAAGTCAAGTTAGCTGAAGGCGTGCCTGTCTTTATCTCATGTGCTCAGGAAAAAGAGTTTAAAGTGACTGTGGAACAATTGGAAGAAGCAAAAACGGCTAAGACGAAATTATTGATTTTAAATTCTCCTTCCAATCCTACAGGAATGATCTATTCTGAAGATGAATTACGCAAAATTGGTGAGTGGGCCGTCGCAAATGATATTTTGATCGTATCAGATGATATTTACGGTCGACTTATCTACAATGGCGCGACCTTTACACCGATGGCAACATTATCTGAGGCAATCAGAAAGCATACAATTATTATTAATGGTGTTTCTAAAAGCTATGCAATGACAGGCTGGCGAATCGGCTATGCCGTCGGAGATGAAACGATTATTTCTGCGATGAATGATATTGCGTCACAATCGACAAGTAATCCAACCGCAGTTAGTCAATATGCGGCAATCGAAGCTTTAGTAGGCGGACAAGACACGGTTGAGATCATGAGACAGGCATTTGAAGCCCGTTTAAATGAAATCTATCCTTTATTTGCCGCATTGCCAGGATTCAAAATGGAAAAACCGCATGGCGCATTTTATCTGTTTCCTAATATCAAAGAAACGTTAACGATGTGCGGCTATACCGACGTGACTAAATGGGTAGATGATTTATTAGCAGAAGCACAAGTCGCACTGGTAACAGGTGCTGGTTTTGGGGCTCCAGAAAATGTGCGGATCAGCTATGCAACTGATTTAGACACATTAAAAGAAGCAGTCAAGCGGATTGCCGCATTTATCGAAAGCAAATCAACTAAATAAATGACTTAATTCGGGATAGGTAAAAGAATAGATGAATGGAGAGACAATCGTGGAACAAATTCAAATTATTGATTCAAAAAATCATGTAGGGGAAACAGTCAAAATAGGGGCTTGGATCGCCAATAAACGTTCAAGCGGAAAGATTGCTTTTTTACAATTACGTGATGGAACAGCTTATTTTCAAGGAATTGTAGTGAAAAGTGAAGTACCGGAAGAAGTCTTCCAATTAGCGAAAAGCCTAACACAAGAAACCTCTGTTTGGATCACAGGTGAAATTAGAGAAGACAGCCGTTCAAAATTCGGTTATGAAATTGGTGTAACAGGGATTGAAGTGATTGGTGAAAGTCATGACTACCCAATTACACCAAAAGAACACGGAACTGACTTTTTGATGGATCACCGTCATTTATGGTTACGTTCTTCACGTCAACATGCAATCATGCAAATCCGTAACGAAATTATTCGTGCAACGTACGAGTTTTTCAACAACAATAATTTTGTTAAAATCGATCCACCAATCTTAACTGCAAGCACAGCTGAAGGCACGACTGATTTATTTGAGACAAACTATTTTGATCAAAAAGCTTATCTATCTCAAAGTGGACAATTATATATGGAAGCGGCAGCGTTAGCTTTTGGTAAAGTGTTCTCATTCGGCCCAACCTTTAGAGCAGAAAAATCTAAAACACGTCGTCACTTGATCGAGTTTTGGATGATCGAACCAGAAATGGCTTTTATGCACCAAGAAGAAAGTTTAGAGGTGCAAGAACAATACGTGGCTTTCTTAGTTCAAAGTGTATTGGACAATTGCGACCATGCTTTAGATGTGTTAGAACGAAATAGAGAAGTCTTGAAAAAATATACACAACTACCATTCCCACGTATTTCTTATGATGAAGCAGTTGAGTTATTGAAGAAAAACGGGTTTGATGATATTGAGTGGGGCGATGATTTTGGCTCACCACATGAAACATTTATTGCCAATTCATTTGACCGTCCAGTCTTTATTTTAAATTATCCAAAAGCAATCAAAGCGTTCTACATGAAACCACATCCAACTCGTGACGATGTCGTGATTTGTGCGGATATGATCGCGCCAGAAGGCTATGGCGAAATCATCGGCGGTTCTGAAAGAGCCATTGACCATGATTACTTGTTAGAGCAAATTCGTAACCATAATCTAGATGAAAAAGAATATTCTTGGTATTTAGATCTACGTCGTTATGGTTCTGTTCCTCATTCAGGTTTTGGTTTAGGTTTAGAACGTACGGTGACTTGGTTGGCTGGAATCGAACATGTTCGTGAAGCAAGTCCATTCCCACGTCTATTAAATCGTATTTACCCTTAGAAATAAGCATGTTATGAGCCGTTGAAACGAAGCAGTAACTTTGTTTCAACGGCTCATTTTTACAGAAAACGAAATGTTTACCTAAAATTGTATCAAGAAAACAGAAAAAGTAAGGTAATTTGTTTAGAATTCCACAGATTTATGGTAGAATTGACAGAAAGTAGAATAAAGGAATGACTCGAATGGAAAACCCAACTCAAATCAAAAGAAAACATTTTCGTTTTCCAGCTTATGACGATGATTTAGGTGTGAAATTAACTCCTGAAAATAAACGAACACTGTTTCAAGAAGACCCGATGATCACTAAATCAGGAACACAAGTACAACAGAGTGCGCCAGTCATAGATCCAATCACGGTTCAACCAGTGCTGAAAAAACAACCCACACAAACAAATAGCCAACACGTTTCTCATAGTCAAGAACAGATGGCAGAGTTAGCGCGTCATAAATCTAATCTGCCAAATTATATGATGACGCATAATAAACCAACGTCCCCAAAGCAAAAAAATAATTTATTTGGCGATATGCCAAAAAGAAGTGCTTACGGATTTGGTTCTAATCAGGCTTCTAAACAAAATAAAGCAGCATTCTCAAAAGATTTTACGTATGATACTCGTTCCTATTTTGTGCCGAAATATATTCCGGCTTCTGTCATTCCAGAAACCACGACGCCTGCTTTGACAGAGCAAGAATTAGCAACGGCGATGAAAAAGGAAAAAAGTTCATACTTACTTTTTGATGATGAACCAGCTGCTTTTCAAGTAAAAGGGAACGAAGATCCAACCGTTAAAAAGTTTAACATCCCAAAAGACTCACCAGAGATTCCTGTAACAAGACGTCAATATCAACAGATTAAGCCTGATATGGAGCGTTTCGGAAAAGAAGAGGATATCAGTCACACGTTACCTCGCTCTAGAAAAGAATTGAAAACTGCGAAACAAAATGCGAAGACTCAAACGGCCTACGGTCAAAAAGTAGCAGAAGCTGAGCAAGAAAAAAAGAAAAGCATCCTTGATAAGCCGCTAAGCGGAATTATTGAAGATTCTAGTATGGAACTTGAGAACAGTAAGTATTTTTCTTAAAATACTTACTGTTTTTTTCGCCTAAAATCTTCATGGAAATGCGTTAAATAATCGGGCCTTCACTGGCCTTGCTAAAAAGTGGTATAGACAGCGCTGAAATGTTATCTTTTTAGAAAGATTAAAATAATAAGGGGATTTCATTAGAAAAAAGAGCGTTGATTTTTTCTAACAGAGCGTAGGTTTTACGTCGATACCATAACGTTGTGAATGTCTATACAACAGTATTTAGTAGATAGAAATAGAAGAAATAAAACAAAAAATAAATTTTACTTCGCTTCTTACTTTGTACACACAAGAAAGATTTATAGGATCTCTTTAAAGCAGGGTCATTATGGGTTGATTATTTTCAATTTTTATATGATAATGAGGAACGTACGAATGAACGAAGTAGAACATTATTTTTTATATAGGATATAAGAGAAGAGGATTAAAATGAGCAATCAAGAAAGTAAATTACATCATTTTGTTGGAATCAAAGGTTCAGGAATGAGCTCGTTGGCGCTTGTATTATTTGAAAAAGGATATCATGTGCAAGGCTCAGATGTAGATGAATATTTTTTCACTCAACGTGATTTAGAAAAAGCTGGTATCACTATCTTACCTTTTAATGCTGATAATATTACAAAAGATATGATCGTTATTGCAGGAAATGCTTTTCCTGACACACATGAAGAATTGGTACGCGCGAAAGAATTAGGTGCTGAAATCATTCGATATCACGATTTTATTGGACGTTTTATTCAACCATATACAAGCGTTGCTGTAACTGGCTCTCATGGAAAGACAAGTACAACAGGATTACTTTCTCATGTATTGACTGGCATCGCGCCAACAAGTTATTTGATCGGTGATGGCACAGGCCATGGTGATCCCAACGCTGAGTTTTTTGCTTTCGAGGCTTGTGAATATCGTCGCCATTTTCTAGCTTATTCTCCAGATTATGCGATCATGACGAATATCGATTTTGATCATCCTGATTATTTTAAGAGTATTGAAGATGTTTTTTCCGCGTTCCAAACAATGGCGAAACAAGTCAAAAAAGGAATTTTTGCCTATGGTGATGATAAATATCTGCGTCAGCTAAAAACGGATGTACCCGTTTATTATTATGGTTTAGCAGATGATGATGATATTCAAGCTAAAAATATCAAACGGACAACACAAGGTTCTTCTTTTGATGTCTATCATCAGGATACATTTGTGGGACACTTTGTGTTACCTGCCTTTGGCCAACACAATATTATGAATGCATTAGGTGTGATTGCTGTTGCTTACTTTGAAAAGTTGGATATGAAAAAAGTAGCAGAAGAAATGTTGACTTTTGAAGGTGTGAAACGCCGTTTTACTGAGAAAAAAGTTTCAGATATGATCATTGTAGATGATTATGCACACCACCCAACAGAAATTATTGCTACGATTGATGGTGCCCGTCAAAAGTATCCAGATAAAGAAATCATCGCAGTTTTCCAACCACATACTTTTACACGTACGATTGCGTTGATGGATGACTTTGCTGAAGCGTTGGATTTAGCGGATGCGGTTTATCTTTGTGATATCTTTGGTTCTGCAAGAGAACAACAAGGCGATGTTAAAATCGAAGATTTAGGCAATAAAATCCAAAAAGGCGGACAAGTTATCAAAGAAGAGAATGTCTCTCCACTATTAGATCACGAAAATGCTGTAATGGTCTTTATGGGTGCTGGTGATGTTCAAAAATTTGAACAAGCTTATGAAACGTTGTTAAGTAATACAACAAGAAGTGTTTTATAAATAAACATACTAGCAATTAATAAACTTGAAGAAGAAGCCTCAACAATCTATTTTTAGGATTTGTTGAAGCCTCTTCTTTTTAACTTGCCTTTTGTCGTCATTTTGGTACAATTATCTTATCATTAGTGGAGGTGTACTAATTTGAATATCGGAAAACCGAGAAAATTAGGCAAAACCATCGAAGATATTGAGGAAGGCGATTCGCTGTCTTTAACCGAATCGATCGAAGATAAAGATTTACTTCTTTATTTGGGCTTAACCAACGATGCCAATCCCTTATATATCCAACATGATTATGCCCAAAAAACAGAATACAGCAAACCGATCGTTCCCTCGATCATGTTGATGGGGATCATCACCAGTGCAATTTCAAAACATTTACCAGGACCAGGCTCTCATGTGGTCAATTTTTCAGTAAACTTCGTGGAACCTGTTTTTCATTATGAAACACTGACGTTTCAATTTGAAGTGATCAAGGTAGATAAGATGAAAGATGTTGTGACGATTTCGATTGAAGTTGTGAATGAAGAAGAAGATCGAGTACTTGATGCAGTCGTAATGGTGCAACCCCCTCAAGTGACCTTAGCAGAACTAGAGGAGAAAGAAGGAGATATAGATGAATAATGGAGCAGTAGTAAATGTTGGCTTGAATAAGTTTTATTCAAAAATTTATGCGTTTTTAGCGATGGGAATTGGCGTTAGTGCGCTAGTGTCATACCTGATTCTAACAGTTTACCCGATCGTTTTGGTTACCTTATTACATTCAACAGCGTTATTTTTCGGATTATGGATTCTACAAATTGGCTTAGTTTTATTCTTAGGACTAAAAGCTCAAAAGAATCCAAGTTTAGCTGTTAGTGGATTTTTAGTTTATTCCATTTTAAATGGTGTGACAATATCTGCAACCTTGCTAATGTACGCTCAAGCAACTGTGGTAAGCGCGTTTGTCAGTGCTGCTGCAACGTTTGGGGCGATGTCACTCGTTGGAATGTTTACGAAGAAAGATCTATCAGCAATGGGACATGCGGCGTATAGCGCATTGATCGGAATTATTATTGCAATGGTGATTAATTTCTTTTTCCTACGTAGTGGTGCAGTTTCATTTTTCATTTCAATTTTGATGGTGTTGATTTTTGCAGGAATCACAGCCTATGATAATCAAAGAATCCGCCAAGTGTACAATGAAACGGGTGGACAAGCTGGAACTGGAATTGCCGTTTTCTTTGCATTACAATTGTACCTTGATTTTATTAACTTATTCTTAGCGTTCTTACGTATCTTTGGTAAAAATAATTAATCAATTGATCGAGTATAAAGCACCCAGAGAAATCTGGGTTTTTTTTTGTATAAAAATAATATTAAAATGCGTTATTATACGGAAAAAGTCTTTTATTTTGTATAAAAAACCTTTTTAATGCTTGTTTTTGATATAAAATCCATTGACTAACTTCGTCCTTTGCTTTATACTTTTATAAAATCGGGAAACCAAGTTCTTTATTGAAGGTAAGTTAATTATCTATAGGAAGGTGTTATTGATGGTGAAGTATGAAGATGTGCCAAAGGGATTTAAATTTTACGGGACACATGTTGGTATCAAGAAAAAAAGAAAAGATTTTGGTTTGATCGTGGCTGAAGAAGTTTGTCATGCAGCAGCCGTTTTCACGAAGAATACATTTTGTGGTGAATGCATACCAATCGGAAAAGATCATGTAAAAAATGCTGAATTGCAAGCAGTTGTAGTGACGAGTGGTATTGCTAATGTTGCAACTGGGAGGATAGGTAGAGAAAATGAATATAGAATTTTAGAATCTTTATCAGATAAATTGACGATCAAAAAGGAAGATATCCTACCTTCTTCTACAGGGATGATCGGGCCGCAATTACCGATCGATGTCATTGAGGGATTTTTAAAAACGGAACCGATCGAGCTGAACGAAACCTATACTGATTTTGCACAGGCTATTTTAACTACGGATCAGCGAATCAAAGTTCGTAGTTTAAAAATTGGGGATGCAACTCTTTTAGGAATCGTCAAAGGCTCAGGAATGATCGAACCGAATATGGCGACAATGTTGGCTTATGTTTTGACAGATGCAAAGGTTGAGAAAGAAGACATTTACTCTATGTTGAGAGAAACTGTCGACCAATCTTTCAACACAATCAGCATCGATACGGATACAAGTACAAGCGATACTGTGGCATTTTTAGCCAGTGGTCATTATGAGGTCGAAAAAGAACAAGTACAAGAAGCACTGAATCAACTCTGTAGAGAATTAGCAATAGACGTGGTAAAAGACGCAGAGGGTGCGACAAAAACAATGTTCGTTACAGTTAAAAATGCTGAAACAAAGAAACAAGCAAAGCAAGCTGGAAAATCGATCATTAACTCGCCTTTAGTGAAAACAGCATTATTTGGTAACGACCCTAATTGGGGGCGAATTGCAATGGCTCTTGGTAAAACAGACGGCTTGGTTTTTGATCAGAATAAAGTAGAAATTTATTATGGAATGTATCCGATTTTTTCAAATAATAAAGAAGAAAAACAAAATGTTAGCCAAATCAGTGAATACATCGAACAAAGTGAAGATATCTATCTAACCGTAGATTTGCATCAAGGTTCAGAAAACTTTGAAGTGATCGGTTGTGATCTAAGTTACGAGTATGTCAAAATAAATAGTGATTATTCGACGTGATATGTCTATATCTTATAGGCTAAAAAGCATATAAAAAGATGAAATCTGATCAAGAGTCTTTTTACCTTGATTAGATTTCATTTTTTGAATTTGGGTATTGTCACAGAAGAGTTAGATCTGTTTAGTTTATGTTATGTTGTTCTCACTACTTTCAATTTACGAATGTATGTTCTATAATAGAAACATGATAGGTGGGATTGAACATGCAAAGCACGCAAAGAATCGCAGTCCGCAGATTAGTGGAGTTTATTTTACGCAGAGGCAGCATTGATGCCCGTTATACAGGTAGTGAGCATACTGCGTTGGAAGGTGCTAAAATTCATCGGAAGCTACAAAAAACAGCTGGTGAGAATTATCAAAAAGAGATTAAATTAGCCATTGACATAGAATTGAATCAACAAACATACATAATCGAAGGTCGAGCAGATGGCATTTTTATTGATGACCAAAAACGGACAGTAATCGATGAAATCAAAACATCTGAGCCAGCTTTTTCAGAGTTGTTAGAAGAACAAATAGACATGTATTGGTATCAAGTGATGTGCTATGGACATATTTATTGCCAACAGGAAGAGTTGGAAGAAATCACATTACAATTGACCTATTATCAAACAACGACCGAAGAAATTACCCGAAAAGAAAAGGAATTTACCAAAAAAGAGCTAAAAGAATTTTTTGATGATCTGACTCAAAAGTATGAACAATGGCTGATTTTTAAAGCCAATTGGCGTCAGATTCGGAATCGATCATTGCAAAAATTACCTTTTCCCTATGGTGATTATCGAACTGGCCAAAGGGAATTGGCTGTTGCAGTCTATAAAACGATAGTAAGTGATCAAAAATTATTTGTCGAAGCACCGACGGGAACAGGTAAAACGATTTCGACGTTATTTCCAACATTAAAGGCAATCGGTGAAGAGCAAGCAGAAAGAGCCTTCTATTTAACTGCCAAAACAATCACTCGTCAAGTAGCGGAAGATGCCGTGGAAGCAATGAAACAAAAAGAACTGCAGCTGAAAAGTGTTACCTTAACGGCCAAAGATAAAATATGTTTCCTAACAGAACGAAATTGTACGCCAGAAGCATGTCCCTTTGCCAATGGTTATTATGATCGGCTGAATGAAGGTCTCTGGGATTTGTTAAATAATGAAAATCAATTTACTCGCGAAGTTATCGAACGCTACGCACGTAAGCATACCTTATGCCCTTTTGAACTATCTTTAGATGTGAGCTTATGGTGTGATTTAGTGATTTGTGACTATAATTACTTATTTGATCCTGTTGTTTATTTAAGACGCTTTTTTGAGGAGCAGACAGAAGTTAAAGAGAATATATTTTTAGTAGATGAAGTCCATAATTTAGTAAATCGATCGCGAGAAATGTATTCTGCTGTTTTGTCTAAAAGTAAAGTATCATCTTTAAAAAAAGCCCTTGATAAAAAGCAGACAAAATTGATTCGGGCACTTAACAAAATCGAAAAAGAATTTGACAAAATCAAACAAGTTTGCGATGAGGAAGGGAAAGAATTTATCCATCAGAATGCACCAATTGATTCTTTGGTTAAAGTAGCGTATTCCTTGGCTGAAAAAATCAAAGAATGGCTTCCGGAAAATCAGGAGCATACTGAAATAAATCAAATCTTGGCAGTTTATTTTGATTTATTGAATTATACTAAAATTAGTGAAGGGTACGATGATCATTATTGTACCTATGTGAATTGTCAGAATCATGATATTACAGTCAAACAATTTTGCATCGACCCGAGCTATCTTTTGCAACAAAAGTTAGATAAGGGGAAGGCTAGTATTTTATTTTCGGCAAGTTTGACACCACTGGATTATTATCAAAAAATTTTAGGTGGGGGAGAGGAAAGTTTACGTTATCGTATCCCGAGTCCTTTCCCAAAAGAAAATCAATTATTAGTGATTGAAAAATATATTCAGACAACTTACAAAGAACGTGAAAATAGTTATGAAAAAATTATTGAAAGTCTGACGAATATGGTCCAGCAAAAAGCTGGTAATTATTTTGTGTTTTTTCCTTCCTATTCTTATATGGATATTATTTATGATCTGTTTCGGCAAAGGAATCCTCAGGTGAAAACGAAGATCCAAGCAAGTATGATGAATGAAGCAGAAAGGGAAGCTTTTTTAGCAGACTTTGTCTTGGAACCGTCAGAAACATTGGTTGGTTTTTGTGTCTTAGGTGGGATTTTTTCAGAAGGGATTGATTTAAAAGGCAGCCGCTTAATCGGTACCGCAATTGTTGGCGTAGGGTTGCCGCAAATCAATCATGAACAAGAACTGATCAAAGGCTATTATGATCAAGAAAATCAGCAAGGCTTTCAATTTGCTTACCAAATTCCTGGAATGAATAAAGTCTTACAAGCAGCAGGAAGAGTTATTAGAGACACAGATGATAAGGGAATAGTCTTGCTGTTAGATCAACGTTTTTCATCGAGACCAGTTCAGCGTATTTTTCCGCCGCATTGGAATCAGGTTCAAACTGCTTATTCAACGGAACAAACAAAACGGCTATTGCAGCAATTTTGGCAATGAAACTGAAAAAGATGTTGATAGGAAAAAACAGTTCTTACTGGTATACTAGAACAAGTAGTGATTAGTATGTTTTTAAGTGAATAGAATGATTAAAAAAAGCCGACGTTTTGTTTATCGGCTCTTTTTTGAGCGGAAATAGCAATAAAATTATCTGAATAAGAAATGATAGGAGACTAAAAATGAAAACAATCCTAGTGTTACATACGGGCGGCACGATTTCGATGTCAAAAGAAGCAGATGGGAATGTAACAACGAATCACTTGAATCCATTGTTGAACCAAGAAGAATTATTAGCAGGAAAAGTAAATTTAATCGTTGAACCAATTTTCAACATTCCTTCTCCTCATATGACGTTAGAACGAATGCTAGCATTAAAGCAACGTATCCAAAAAGCCTATACTGAAGATATTGATGGTGTAGTCATCACTCATGGAACAGATACATTGGAAGAAACAGCCTACTTTTTAGATATTACGTTAGAAAATAACATTCCTATCGTTTTAACTGGTGCAATGCGGTCAAGTAATGAAATCGGAACAGATGGCTTATATAATTTTATTAGTGCAGTCTGGACTGCTTGTTCAGATGAATCATATGGTAAAGGTGTACTTGTTGTGATGAATGATGAAATTCATACAGCTCGTTATGTGACGAAAACTCATACGACAAATGTTGCAACGTTCCGCACACCGACTTTCGGCCCAATCGGCATGATTGCCAAAGAACGAACTTTTTTTGCAAGTGAAGTTTGTCCTCAGGAAGTCTGTGATATTCAAAAAGTAGCGGGGGAGGTTTATGTAATCAAAGCCTACGCTGGTATGGACGGTAGTTTATTTGATTTAGTCGACAATGATCGGACAGATGGTATTGTAATCGAAGCATTAGGCGCTGGAAATCTTCCACCAGAGACATTACCTGCATTAGAGAAACTTTTAGCCAGAAAGATGCCTATTGTTTTAGTTTCCCGCTGTTCTAATGGGATCGCTGAGGATATTTATGACTATGAAGGCGGCGGCGTTAATTTAAAGAAAATGGGTATTGTTTTTTCTAGAGGGTTAAATGGACCTAAAGCTCGAATTAGATTGATTGTAGGGTTAAATAGTGGGAAAAATCAGCAAGAATTGGTCAATTTTTTAAGTGAATAAAAAAAGTATAACTAGTTGAGAAAGCAATTTTTTCGACTAGTTATACTTTTTATTAACGGAAATTCGTGAATTGTAATTCAACAGGTAAATCTAAATTTCTAAGTAAGGTAATTACTTTTTGTAAATCATCACGACTTTTTCCGGTTACTCTGATTTGATCTTCTTGAATCTGTGATTTCACTTTGATCCCAGAGTTTTTGATGGCAACGTTGATTTTTTTAGCGTTATCTTTGTCGATGCCACTGATCAAATCGCCATATTGACGGGCAGAACCGCCAAGTGCTTTTTCACTTGTTGAAAAGTGGATATTTTTGATAGGAACTGCTCGTTTGACTAGCTTGCTGAACAAGACATCCTTTACTTGCTCGATCTTGTAATCATCTTCTGCGACCACCACTAATTTATTGTTTTCTACTTTTATATCTGCGATCGATCCTTTAAAGTCAAAGCGATTCTTGATTTCTTTTAGGGCAATCTGGATCGAGTTTTTGACTTCTTCCATATTCATTTCAGATGTTACATCAAAGCTTGCTTCTTTTGCTGCCATTTGCTAATCTCCTCTCATTATTTCTTACTTTCATAGTACCATTAAATTGGGAAGAAACAAGTATAAAAATAATTTGAAAAAAGAGCGTTGCACTTGAATCATCAGATTGTTTGTACGGTCAAAATAGTAGAATAAAATAATCCTCATTTGCGGCTTTTTTTCTTTTCTTTTTTTAAGTGACCTGTTATTCTAATGCGAGGGATTCTATGGTAGATAATAAAACATAGGAGCTGGAAAGAATAGTTATGGCTTTCCAGAAGATTGGGAGGTTTCGGATGAGCAAATGGGTTATTTCATATAAAAAAAGTGAAACATTGAAAAAGTTTGCTGTCATTTTTGTTACTGGAATTTTAGTAGCAATCAGCTTGAACTTTTTTTTGATTCCGGCAAAAGTTTTTTCAGCTGGAATGAATGGTGTTGCGCAAGTCATTGCAACGTTATTGTATACGCATCTTGGGATTACAATGGATACAGGTCTTTTTATTTTATTATTAAACATTCCTATTTTTATTTTAGGTTTTATGAAACTTGGCAAAGAATCAACGATTTACAGCTTTTTAAATGTTGCTTGGGTTTCTTTAACAACGATCTTGATTCCGATCGAAGTGATTACGACCAATCCTTTGATGAATGCCATTGCTGGAGGTGTATTGATTGGGATCGGAGCAGGGCTGTCACTTAAGATGGGCTTTACAACTGGCGGAATGGATGTTATTTCATTGGTTCTGTCAAAAACAACTGGGAAAACAGTTGGAAATTATATGTTTATGCTAAATGGAATTATTGTGGCAATTGCAGGATTTGTTTTTGATTGGGAAAGCGCGTTATATACGATTATTTCTATTTATTGTATGACTCAAGTTGTCGATACAATTCATACAAGTCATCAAAAGATAACAGCAATGATCGTAACAGTTCAACCAGAAATCGTGACGCAAGCAATTTCAAAACAAATGATTCGAGGGATGACGCTGCTGCCGTCAATGGGTGGTTATTCTGGTGTCGAAGGACGGATGATCATGATGGTAATCACACGTTATGAATTATATGATTTGGAGCAGATCGTTTATGAAGTGGATGAGAATGCGTTTATGAATATCATTCCTACACATTCTGTGTTGGGGCGTTTTGCCAATGAAGATGAGCAGCGAATCTTTAAAAGTACAGGGAGCTTTCCTGAGATGAAAAAGCATAAGAAGAAATAAACAGACTTCAAGTTCTATAAAATGTCTTGCACTATTCAGACATTTTATGGAACTTTTTTGATTTGAAGTTATTCACTATTTTTTGGTAAATTTCCCAGACATTGACACTTTTTCTCTTGTTGTAAACAGACTTCCCAGAAGGTCTTTAAAGTATTGATAGCGCATTCATCCGATGGTATAACTAATGTGTAAAACAACTAAATAGAAGGAGGGTGTTTCACTAGTGATGGAGAAAGTGCAGCGGTTTGGAGGAGCAATGTTTACCCCGGTCTTATTATTTTCATTTTCGGGAATTATGGTAGCGCTTGCGATTATTTTTAAAAATCCAATGATTGTTGGAAGTATTGCCAATGAGGGAACCGTTTGGTATGGTATCTGGTCTGTTTTGGAAAGTGGCGCTTGGACTGTTTTTAATCAAATGGAATTATTATTTGTCATTGGGTTACCGATCGGGTTGGCAAAAAAAGCCAATGCTCGAGCAGCAATGGAAGCTTTTGTGATTTATCTGACCTGTAATTATTTTATTAGCAGCATGCTAGAATATTTTGGTCCGTTCTTTGGGGTTGATTTTGCCCAAGAAGTCGGTGGCGACAGTGGGATTAAACTGATTGCAGGGATCAAAACATTAGATACAGGTATTATTGGTGCTATTTTTATTTCTGCAATCGTAGTTTGGTTGCATAATCGTTATTTTGATACTAAGTTGCCAGATTTTTTAGGGATTTTCCAAGGATCATCGTTGATTGCGATTTTAGGATTTTTCGCGATGTTGCCGCTTGCTTTTCTGATTTGTCTGATTTGGCCGAAAATTCAAATGGGTATCGGTTCTATGCAGACCTTCTTGGCAAGTGCTGGAACCTTTGGGGTTTGGTTGTATACGTTTTTAGAAAGGATTTTGATTCCTACAGGATTACATCATTTCATTTACACACCGTTTGTTTTTGGACCGGCAGTTGTTGAAAACGGCATCACGAAATATTGGATGGCTCATTTAAATGAATATGCGCAAACAACAACACCGATCAAACAGCTGTTTCCACAAGGTGGTTTTGCCTTACATGGAAACTCAAAAATCTTTGCTTCACCAGGAATCGCTGCTGCCTTTTACTTTACGGCGAAAGCTGATAAACGAAAAAAGGTGTTGGCTATTTTGATTCCTGTAACCTTGACTGCTGTGTTAGCTGGTATTACAGAACCATTGGAATTTACATTTCTATTTGTTGCACCGCCACTATTTGTTTTACATGCTCTGTTAGCTGCTTCAATGGCTGCCACGATGTATTTCTTTGGCGTCGTTGGTGATATGGGCGGCGGGTTCATTGATTTATTGGCGAAAAACTGGATTCCGCTTTTTGCAAACCATAAAGGGATGATTTTCACTCAGTTGATTATTGGTTTGTCTTTCACCTTGATTTATTTCGTTGTCTTTCGTGCATTGATCTTGAAGTTCAACTTTGCTACTCCGGGAAGGGAAGAAGAAGATAAGGAAGTTAAATTATACAGTAAAAAGGAATATAAAGAAGCGAAAAAAGCTGGAGCGCTAGGTGACATGGCCATTGCTGGTGCAAATCAGTATACAGAGCAAGCAGCCATCTATTTAGAAGCTTTCGGCGGCAGTGAGAATATCGAGAAGGTCAATAATTGCGCAACTCGCTTGAGAATTACTGTAAAAGATGAAGGAATCGTTTCCCCTGACAGTGCCTTTAAAGAAGGTGGAGCACATGGTGTTGTGAGAAGTGGGACGGCCTTTCAAGTAATTGTCGGTTTAGACGTACCACAGGTAAGAGAGCAATTTGAAAATTTATTAGCATTAGGAAATGAACATCAAATAAATGAATAAAAATGAAGGAGCTGGAAAAAAATGAAAAAATTTTCGATCGTCATTGCGGGTGGGGGAAGTACGTTTACCCCAGGAATTGTATTAATGTTATTGGATAACTTAGAAAAATTACCGATTAGACAAATCAAGTTTTATGATAATAATTCAGAAAGACAAAAACAAATCGCAGATGCCTGTGAAATCATCATCAAAGAACAAGCACCAGAAATTAAATTTTTAGCAACAACAGATCCTCAAGAGGCTTTTACAGATGTTGACTTTGTGATGGCTCATATTCGTGTAGGCTTATATGCGATGCGGGAAAATGATGAAAAAATTCCATTGAAATATGGTGTCATCGGACAAGAAACGTGTGGACCTGGTGGAATTGCTTATGGGATGCGCTCGATTGGCGGTGTGCTGGAGTTGATCGATTATATGGAAAAATACTCGCCAGATGCATGGATGCTGAATTATTCAAATCCTGCGGCAATCGTGGCGGAAGCAACTCGGAAGTTACGACCTGAGAGCAAAATTATCAATATTTGTGATATGCCAGTTGGAATTGAAGAAAGAATGGCGAAAGCTGTAGGCTTAAGTTCTAGAAAAGATATGGTTGTTCGTTATTATGGCTTGAATCATTTTGGTTGGTGGACAGATATCAGAGATAAAGACGGCAATGACTTGATGCCGAAAATTAAAGAGCACGTGAAAGAGTACGGCTATTCATTAAAAGAAGAAATGGAAGAATCTCAACATACCGATGCCAGCTGGATGCATACTTTTGCTAAAGCGAAAGAAGTCTATGCGGTCGATCCAACTACTTTGCCAAATACGTATTTAAAATATTATTTTTACCCTCAAGATGAGGTAGCACATGCTAACCCAGAATATACACGAGCAAACGAAGTGATGGCCGGACGTGAAAAACATGTTTTCGGGGAATGCAATCGAATTACCAAAGCAGGAACAGCTAAAGGAACAACACTGGAAGTGGATGAACATGCATCTTATATTGTTGATCTAGCAAGGGCCATTGCTTATAACACACATGAAAGAATGTTATTGATCGTTGAAAACCAAGGTGCTGTTGCTAACTTTGATGAAACGGCGATGGTAGAAGTCCCATGTATTGTTGGAAGTAATGGACCAGAACCAATTGTTCAAGGGAAAATCCCATGTTTCCAAAAAGGATTGATGGAGCAACAAGTAGCAGTTGAAAAATTAGTGGTTGAAGCGTGGACAGAAGGGTCATACCAAAAATTATGGCAAGCGCTAATGTTATCGAGAATTGTTCCGAATGCTCGGATCGCTCAAGAAATTCTAGATGATTTAGTAGAAGCCAATAAAGGGTTTTGGCCTAAGCTGTCATAGAAATCGTTCGCTGTAGTTTTCCTTAGAAAATTCCCTTAGTATCGTTTTGATTTTTCATCCTTTATACTAAGGGAAGAACGCTAAGGAAATGAGGGGCCAGATATGAATTTAGAGACACTGATGCAAAAACACCAAAAAAGTTTAAGTGAGCTGGATTGGGCTATTTTAGGGTACGTTTTAGAAAATGAACAAGAGATTATGCAGCTTAGTATTGTTGAATTAGGGGAAAAAGTTCATAGTTCTAAATCATCGATTTTACGTTTGACTAAAAAGTTAGGCTTTTCCGGCTATTCAGAATTTAAGTATTTTATGCGACAAGCAAAACAAAATAATATAGGGACGACAGAAACAGACTTGATTGATCTGCAAACAAAGGATATTGAGAATACGGTTAAGCTGGCCCAACAGACAGATTTCACTTCATTAAGTCGGGCGATTCAAAATGCGAGTACGGTTTATTGTTATGCGACAGGTTACTCACAACGCAAAGTCATTGAAGAATTTTCTAAGATGTTGATGATTTGTGATAAACGCTCGATCATCATTCCAGTCAAAACAGAACTAGATATCAGTATGTCGATGATTACAAAAGAAGATATCGTGTTATTTGTCTCTTTAAGTGGAGAAACAGATGATGTTAAAGAAAATATTCTCTCTTTAAATGCACGACAGATTCCTGTTGCAGCAATCACTGCGTTCTCGCATAACTTTTTTGCAGAACATGCTCAATATGCTTATTTTTATTATTCAACTCCCTTTACGGTTTCTGGAAAAGAGCACATTGCCCAGTCCTTAGTGGGGTTAAGTGTGTTGGTTGATTTGATTTATAGAAAGTACGTTACGTATTTAAACAAACAATTTGAGGAGGAAAGGTGATGGCAGTCCTGTTACATCCAACTAAAATAAAGCGTTTTTTATTTGGTTATTGGTTAGCTATTCCGTTACTATTTGGTGTATATAGTTTGATTTTGGCGGCTGTCCAAAATGTTTCAGTAGGAACTATTTTTAAGAGTATCTCTAGTTTGACACTAACGAGTATTGTTGTTTTGTTGCTGTTTTTCCAATTGTTTGGACTGTATATCCTTGGTGATTCAAGCGATTGCCGTCACTCGTTATTAGGTACTTATTTAAAGTTCAGTCTAATTCAGCAATTATGTTCATTTAATATTCCAGGATTTCTTCTGTGCCTCTTATTTTATCGAAGCTTATTGAATGCCAAAGAGGACACTAGTTTATCGAAACAAGGGCAGTGGACGATTTATGGACTGATGGGTTTTGTAGGTTTACTGTCGATCCTGATTGTTTGGATTCGTTTATCATTATAATATTTAGAGGAGTGGAGGCAGAAATTACGACTGTTTCACTCTTTTTTTGGACAAAAAGTGGCAAGTGTCTACAGTTTTGTGAAAGTCTGGACAAAAGTTTTCTGAAAAAGTCAATTTTAGTAGAAAAGTACTAAAAAGTCTGCTAAAATGTAACTGTTGGTTAAGGATATCCTTAACAAATAAAGTTTTTTTAAAACTTAGGAGGAATTTTATTATGCCATTAGTATCAGGAACAGAATTTCTTAAAGCAGCTCGCAAAGGCGGCTACGGTGTCGGAGGATTCAACACAAACAACCTAGAATGGACAAAAGCGATTCTTGAAGCTGCAGAAGCTAAAAAAGCGCCAGTTTTGATCCAAACTTCTATGGGTGCGGCTAAATACATGGGTGGATACCAAGTATGTTACGATTTAGTAAAAGACTTGATCGATTCAATGGGTATCACTGTACCAGTAGCTCTTCACTTAGACCACGGTGAATATGAAGATGCATTAGAATGTATCGAAATCGGCTATACTTCAGTTATGTTTGACGGATCTCACTTACCATTCGAAGAAAACATCGAAAAAGCGAAAGATGTTGTTGCTAAAGCACACGCTAAAGGCGTTTCTGTAGAATGTGAAGTTGGTTCAATCGGCGGCGAAGAAGACGGAATCATCGGTTCTGGCGAATTAGCTGACGTACAAGAATGTGTACAAATGGTAGCAACTGGTATTGATTACCTAGCTTGCGGAATCGGTAACATCCACGGTTCATACCCAGACAACTGGACTGGATTAGCATTTGACCACTTACAAGAAATCGCTGACGCTGTTGGTGACATTCCATTAGTATTACACGGTGGATCAGGTATTCCTTTAGAACAAGTTCAAAAAGCAATCTCTATGGGCGTTTCTAAAATCAACGTGAATACAGAGTGTCAAGAAGTGTTTGCAGCAGCAACTCGTAAATACATCGAAGAAGGTAAAGACCTTGAAGGTAAAGGTTTTGACCCTCGTAAATTATTAGCACCAGGAACAAAAGCTGTGACTGAATTAGTTGAACAACGTATCGAATGGTTCGGTTCTGCTAACAAAGCATAATAAATGTAAGCGGCTGAGAAAAAAGCCTCTTATTCAAAAAAGTGTAGGATAGACTGATTTTTAGTTCAGTTCGTTCTACACTTTTTTATACGTAACAAATAAAATAGTCAGCTGATAATAACTTTTTTACTCCTTTTTTCGGTAAGTTAGATCCAATTGAATTCAAAAATGACATAAAAACAAGTAAAAAATGAAAAATAGTTGAAAGCGAATGGCTGTTGGCTTTTTTATTGTCCTTTAATGTGTTAGAATAGTTTGGGTATATTACAAAAAAATAAAACTATTTGTTTTACATAGATAGGTGAGAATAATAAATGAAAAAAATCGTAATCAATGGTAATCGTCCTTTAACGGGAGAAGTATGTATCAGCGGCGCCAAAAATAGTGCAGTTGCACTGATTCCAGCAGCTATTTTGGCTGATTCACCAGTAACATTAGATGGTGTCCCTGATATTCAAGATGTACATTCATTAATTGAAATTTTAGAAATCATGGGTGCTAAAACAACCTTTACTGACAATACACTAGTCATCGATCCAACAGAGATCGTTTCTGTTCCAATGCCTAAAGGCAAAATCAATAGCCTACGTGCTTCCTATTATTTTATGGGTTCATTATTAGGTAAGTTTGGTGAAGGCGTTGTAGGATTGCCTGGAGGCTGTTATTTAGGTCCGCGTCCAATTGATTTGCATATCAAAGGGTTTGAAGCGCTAGGCGCTGATGTGACAAATGAGCACGGTGCAATGTACTTAAGAACGAAAGATGGACTGCACGGAACAAGGATTTTTATGGATATGGTTTCAATCGGTGCTACGATCAATGTCATGTTAGCCGCTGTTAAAGCAGAAGGCAAAACGATTATCGAAAATGCCGCTCGTGAACCAGAGATTATTGATGTTGCCACTTTATTGAATAATATGGGAGCAAATATTCGTGGAGCAGGGACGGATATTATTAGAATCGAAGGTGTTGAAAAGTTACACGGCTGCCGTCATTCGATCATTCCTGACCGAATTGAAGCGGGAACATACTTGGCCTTAGCTGCAGCGATGGGTGAAGGTGTAAAAGTTCGTAATGTAATTTATGAACATCTAGAAAGTTTTATTGCTAAATTACAAGAAATGGGCGTAAAAATGACGATCGAAGAAGATATGATCGAAGTTCATCCGTCTCATGACTTAAAAATGACTACAGTCAAAACATATCCTTATCCAGGTTTTGCAACAGATTTACAGCAACCAATTACACCGTTGATGCTAAAAGCCAAAGGAACAGGTGAGGTTATTGATAGTATTTATGCGCAAAGAACAAAACATATCCCAGAACTTGTGCGCATGGGTGCCGATGCATCAATCGAAGGCAACATGATCGTGATCAACGGACCAACGCAATTACACGGGGCTGAAGTTGTTGCCTCAGACCTTAGAGCTGGTGCTTGTTTAGTAATAGCTGGGTTGATGGCGACTGGTACAACAACAATTTATAATGTAGAATATATTTTACGTGGTTATGACCACATTATTGAAAAATTAACGGCACTTGGTGCTGATATCCAAATGATCGAAACAGAAGAAGAAATCGAGGTGGCTAAATGAGTGACTATTTAACGATGGCGGAGCTTGAAAATAGTACGTTAAAAGATATTTATTCTTATGCGAAAGAATTCAAGATCCCTTATTATAGTCAAATGAATAAGAAAGAGCTCTCTTTAGCTGTCATCAGAGCACAGGCTGAGAAACAAGGATTTTTCTTCATGGAAGGAATTTTGGATATTGTTTCTCAGGACGGCTATGGTTTTTTGCGTCCAATCAATTACGGACCTAGTGCAGAAGATATCTATATATCGTCTTCTCAAATTCGCCGATTTGGTCTCCGAAACGGTGACAAAGTTGCAGGAAAGGCGCGTCCTCCAAAAGAATCAGAACGTTATTACGGCTTGATGCATGTTGAAAGTGTCAATGGGAAAGATCCAGAAGAAGCAAAAGAACGCCCACATTTCCCAGCCTTAACACCGCTTTACCCCGAAAAACAAATCAAACTAGAAACAACTCCCGGTAGATTATCAACGCGCATGATCGATATTTTTTCGCCTGTTGGTTTTGGCCAACGTGGCCTGATCGTTGCACCACCAAAAGCAGGTAAAACAAGTGTGTTGAAAGAAATTGCCAACGGCATTTCAGAAAATTATCCTGATGTAGAATTGATTCTTCTTTTAATCGATGAGCGACCAGAAGAAGTCACAGACTTAGAGCGTAGTGTAAAAGGGGATGTGGTTTCTTCAACATTTGATCAGCAACCACAAAATCATACACGTGTTTCTGAATTAGTCTTAGAACGTGCGATGCGTTTAGTTGAAGACAAACGTGATGTTGTGATCTTGATGGATAGTATTACACGTTTAGCTCGTGCGTATAATCTTGTGATTCCAGCAAGCGGCCGTACGTTAAGTGGAGGAATTGATCCAGCTGCTTTCTATAAACCAAAGCGTTTCTTTGGTGCTGCTAGAAATATTGAAGAGGGTGGTAGTTTAACGATTCTGGCCACAGCCTTAGTAGATACAGGTAGTCGAATGGACGATGTTATTTTTGAAGAATTTAAAGGAACAGGTAATATGGAGCTGCACTTGTCTCGTGATTTGGCAGACCGTCGTATTTTCCCTGCAATTGATATCAAAAAATCAGGTACGCGTAAAGAAGACTTGCTAATGTCTGCTGAGCAGCTAGAAGAAACGTGGAAGCTACGTAATCATATGACGGGTGATTCTTTAGAATATACAGAACAATTCGTCAAATTTTTACGTAAAACTAAAAACAATCAGAAATTCTTTGAAGAATTTCACGACGTTTCATTTGGTAGACAAGCGAAAAAAAATGCTAAAAGATAATTGCATCGATAAACAAATCATGCTATTATAGTACTGTTGTATACCGACAAAATAACTCTGATACAGCAAATGGATCAGGGCAAAGGAGCGAAAAGACTATGAAACAAGATATCCATCCAGAATATCACCCAGTTATCTTTATGGACTCAACAACTGGTTTTAAATTTTTATCAGGTTCTACTAAGCACTCTGATGAAACAGTTGAATGGGAAGACGGAAAGACTTATCCAGTAATCCGTGTCGAAGTTACATCTGACTCTCATCCATTTTACACTGGACGTCAAAAATTTACACAAGCAGACGGACGTGTGGACCGTTTCAACAAAAAGTATGGTATCAAAGATGCCAACGCCAATCCAGAAGCTTAATTCAAACAGCAATGGTTATAAGACCCAACTCATTTATGAGCGGGGTCTTATTTTTTTGTTTTACGTGCAACGTGACAGAATTTTTGTAAAAGTAAACAAAAGTAGTTTTAATTGAAAAATAAGGCTCTAAATGAATTAAAAAATGATAGAATAGTTTTAGTTGAACAATTAAAGGAGATGGAATGCTTGAAGGTCAGCAAAAGAAAGTTTGGCGAAACAGCAATTTTGTATTCGCTTACGAATGATAACGGTCTGACGATGAATGTCACGAACTTAGGTGCAAGGATCGTTGATTTGATCGTACCCGTTAATGGAGAAGAGCGTAATATTGTTTTAGGATTTGGATCTGAAGAAGAATATCGAACAAAAGATATGTATTTTGGCGCAACGATCGGACGTGTTGCTGGAAGAATCAAACATGGCTCATTTTCGATTGGTGATCAAAACTATCAACTACCAGTTTCTTCTGAAAATGGTCATACATTACATGGTGGGGCCGAAAGTTTTGAGGCAAAAATTTGGGATGTTGAAGTGCAAGAGAAAAACGATCAGGTTGCTATACTATTTTCTTATGTGAGTCCTAATGGAGAAAATGGTTTTCCAGGAGAATTAAAAGCTCATGTCACGTATTCATTAACGAACAATAATGAATGGATCATCGATTATCAAGCTGAAACAGATCAACCAACGTTATACAATCCAACAAATCATGTCTATTTTAATTTGACAGGAGATGTGACACAATCAGTTAGTGAGCATGAATTAATTGTAGACGCTGACCGATTTGCAGTGGTTGACAGTGACACAACGGTTACAGGAGAATTGCACTCTGTTGAAGAAACTCCTTTCGATTTTAGAGAATCAAAGAGCATGAATCAAGTATTTGAGACTAGTTATGAACAAAACACTTTGGTCAACGGGTTGGATCATCCATTTCTGTTGAATCAGATAGGTTTTAATAAACCGCAAGCAATCATCACTGCACCAAAACAAGATCTTTCTGTTGAAATGTATACTGATCGACCGGCAGTGGTCATTTTTACAGCACAGTTTGGTGAAACAGCTCCTGAAGTTAGAGGTAAAAAATTAGTTAATCATGGTGGACTTACTTTAGAGACTCAGGTCAGTCCTGGCGCCATTGAATTTGATGGATTTGGTGATATCATTCTTTATCCCGAAACGCGATATAAAAGCCGAACAGTCTATAAAATCAATTGATGCAAAATAATTATATTTTATGCTAGTGATCTAGAAAAGACATTTAGGAGTGGCAAAAATGACAGAAAAATTTTTAGGTAGTATCGAAGCAGGCGGCACAAAATTTGTATGTGGGATCGGTAATGACAAACTTGAGATTATTGAAAGAGTAAGTTTCCCCACCACGACACCTGAGGAAACCATGGCGTTAGTGATAGGTTTTTTCAAAAAATATAATGTAAAAGCAATCGGGATCGGTTCATTTGGTCCAATCGATATCCATAAAGAATCAGCTACCTACGGACACATTACCTCTACACCCAAATTAGCTTGGCAAGAATATGATTTTGTGGGGGCGATGAAAAAAGAATTTGATGTACCAATTGCTTTTACGACGGATGTAAATGCCGCGGCTTATGGCGAGTATGTCGCTGGGAGTGGGAAAGACCTGTCTAGTTGCGTCTATTATACGATCGGCACAGGTGTGGGAGCTGGAGCTATTCAAAATGGGCGTTTTATCGAAGGGTTTAGCCATCCAGAAATGGGGCATATGATCGTGAAACGTCATTCGGAGGATCAATTTGAAGGAAGTTGTCCGTTTCACAGTGATTGTTTAGAAGGAATGGCAGCAGGTCCTGCAATTGAAAAAAGAGCTGGAAAAAAGGGGCAAGAATTAGCAGAAGAAGATCCAATTTGGGCTATTGAAGCCTACTATATTGCGCAAGCAGCTTATAATACTACATTGATGCTTTCACCAGAGGTCATTATATTTGGCGGTGGCGTAATGAAGCAGCGTCATATGTTAGAAAAAGTTCATCATGAATTTAAGCAACTGATCAATGGCTATGTCAAAACACCACCACTAGAACAATATATTGTAACACCGAAATTAGAAGATGATCCAGGAACAATCGGTTGTCTGGCCTTAGCTAAAAAAGAGCTTAAAGATTCGTAAAAAAATAAGCAATTAGGATCTGAAAACGGTCCGGATTGCTTATTTTTGATTAAGCTAGGTTATCTTTGTTTAGAAGTTCCAAATTATTCAGGACTATTTTAGACGTTTATCATGCATCAATTGAATATGCACCCCAAAAGGATCTTCTACAATCCCGTAAGCCTCGCTGAAAATATTTTGATTCAACGGTACAATGATCTTAACCCTGTCATCAGATGTTAGATTAGAATAAAAAGTTTGAATCTCGGCTAAATCTGCACTTTGAATACATAGAGAAAAATTATTACCAACTTTAAATGCCTGAGTAGGATCCATTGAATCTTCGGCAATCATGATTTTAGTTTGGCCAACTTTCAATACCGAATGGGAAATGAACTGTTTATTTTTATCAGTTAATTGAAAACTCTTATCTCTTTTTGCCATATCCTCATACGTTACGACGAGTAATTCTTCAGCACCTAAATGCTTTTTATAAAAAGCTAAAGCCTCTCCAGCACGTCCATTCATAGATAAAAATACTGCAATTTCTAAGGTCATATGAATTCCTCATTTCTTTTATTTTCTTTCTACCTTTAGTATACTGTATAAAGGTGTCAAAACATGATACTTTTAGGAGGAGCTATGAAAAAAGTAGAACGCATCAATGATATGATTCTTTTTTTAGCCGGTAAAAATAGCTTTAATTTAAAAGAACTGATAGAACGATATAGCATTTCAAAAAGTACAGCGCTACGAGATATACAGTCGCTTGAAGCAATAGGACTACCGATTTACTCTGAACTTGGAAGACATGGTAAATATCAATTATTGGACACACGGATAGTCGCTCCGGGTTTATTTACAGAAGGTGAAATCTATGCTCTTTATTTTGCTTTGTTAACGTTAAAAGGTTATCAATCTACGCCTTTTAATATGGAAAGCAGCACCCTTGAATTAAAATATAGTCAGGTTCTGCCAGAAAAATTGCAAAAAGAGCTTTTATTAATGCATAAAATCATCACCCTTGAGCAAGTCAATCACAGCAATACTAGTCAGTATCTAAAAGAAATTGTTCAAGGAATACTTCGTGAAAAAGTCTTTAACGTTCGATATGCAAAAAAACAAGAAATAGTTTCGCTCAAGGCTCAATTTGTGCAACTTTCTTCTAAGTTTGGGCAATGGTATGCTAGAATTTGGAATCATGAAACACAACAAATTCGTGTCATTCGTTGCGATAAAATCGAGTTACTCGAAGAAGAAAAATCCCAAGAATCATTGCCGCTTGAAACGTTGCTAAAAAAAGTTGAAACCTTTTATCAAAATGAGCAGCGAATATCATTTTCAATCAAAGTCGATGAAAAAGGCAAAGATATTTTCACTAAGGAAAACTACCCCTCAATGTCAATTCAAGCGTCAGAAGAAGATTATCTGATTAACGGTTATTATCAGATAACCGAAGAAGAATTTATGACAGATTACTTGCTGCGATTTGGAACATCCATTAGACAAATAGAGCCGATTCAATTAAAAGAAAGGCTGTCAAAAAGAGCGTTGTTTCTTGCTGATTATTGGCATCAGTTATAGCGTTTTGTAAAAGTGACAAATAACATAAAAGATGTTAAAATGGAATTCACTTACAAAAAGTAAGTTTCTAGCTGATAATTTATGGTCTCAAACATAATGGGAAAGGGATGAGAAAAAATGCATTACCTATTTGAAAAAGGTACGCCTAATGGGAAGAAATTATTATTGCTTCACGGTACCGGAGGCGACGAAACATCTTTGCTCGAGATTGCTCGTTTCTTAGATGAAGAGGCAACCCTACTTTCTTTTCGCGGAACAGTTCAAGAATCTGGGATGAATCGTTTTTTTAAGCGGGATGGGTTGAATCAATTTGATTTAGTTAGTTTAGAAGAAGAAAGTGACCGCTTGCTCCAATCGATTATAGCTGTTAGTGAAGAAAAGGGCATACCGATAGAAGAATGGGTGATTGTTGGCTATTCAAATGGGGCCAATATTGCGGCGCATATTTTATTAGAACGTCATTTGGCTATTAAACAAGCAATTTTACTTCATCCAATGTCTTTGGGCGTGGATACCCAAGATTTTTTGCTTTCCGATAAGGAGCTCTGGTTGTCGGTGAGCGAAAATGATCCGATTGTTTCAGAAGAAGCTTCCAACCAGCTGATTCAACAATTAAAAAATCGCCAAGCGTCCGTGACCATTGCAACTACTAATTCGGGTCATCAAATAACCATGAACGAAATCAATCAGACCAAAAAATGGTTGAATGAACGCTAAATGGTGTGGCTATAAAAAAACAAAGCGAATCATTTGTAGCAAGTCAAAAATGATGCTATGCTAATTATGTAATATAAATTAATTAGGAGGGATTTTCACATGGCAGATTTAAATGGACGCGTAAATGATGCAAAAGACAAAGTTGAAGGAACAGCTAAAGAAGTTCAAGGTAAAGTAACAGATGATAAAGGTAAAGAACTTGAAGGCAAAGCGCAATCAGCTTTTGGCGATGTAAAAGACAAGGCTCGTGATGCCGGTGACGATATCAAAGATGGCGCTGAAAAACTAGGCGACAAAATCAAAGAAGGCTTTGAAGATATCAAAGAAAAATTCCATAAACATGATGATAAATAATAAGAGAAATTAGTAATAAAATGGAAAGAGTTTGGGACAGGTGTTGTCCCTGCTCCTACCGTTTATACGGATTCCATGTGATTGAGATATGACCCAAAGAGTTATGTCTCAATCACTTTTTAAGTTATTAGTGTTTATTTTAAATTAATGAGGCAAAACTCAATTGAGTTTTGCCTCATTAATTTTTTTCTATAATATCAAGAGTATTTTTATAGAAAGTTACCAGTAACTATTAGCCATATATCAAAGAAAAAAATGCACAGATATAGTATTTATAGTGGGTAAATCAAGGTTTTCATTTTAGAGAATACGATAAACTAATCTGATGATATTCTTTACTTGGAGGTGATTTTCTTTTTTTTAGATATTTTACGAAAAACAAGAGAAAATAAAATCTATAAATGCGATATAATTACTATTGAAAAACTATAATAATAAAAATTTCAAAAAAGGAAGGGTAAATATGAAAAAGTGGACACACACACTATTAGTCTCAACGATGGTTTTAGGGGCACTACCATATAGCGCTATAAACTCATCTATTCAAGCGAATGCTGAGGATACAGCAGAGCAAGCAACTGCTGAAAAAGAAGAAGCTGCAACTGAACCGTCAGGAGCCGTAACTGAAAGTACAATTGAATCAGAAGCGATTTCACTGGATGAGACTGATAAGCTGGCAGTGAATACAGAAGAATCAGAAGAATCTGATGTACAAAGTGAAACACAAGAAAGTGATCTGCAGGAAGTAAAAAATGTTCAACAACAAGAGCGATTGAAAGTTTCTCCTAGAAGAACAGATGATTTTAAAGTTAGTGTAGACGGTGTTGAACTACCGGTTCAAAAAAATTATTTCTATACAAACATCTCAAGTTTAGTATTTGAAAGGGCATTAGCTGATGAGTTTTCACATGAATACCAATATTCATTAGCGTATAATGATGTTCCAATACATGGTTATATAAGTGGTCGCTCTGTGAATTTAGCTGACTACACCGAAGAGGGAATTTATAAAGTGTCTATGAGAGGCCTAACAACTGGAGAAGACATAGATACAGGTTTCTTTTACAATAATATTCAAAGAACAGCTTCATTTGTAAACATTGACGGAGTAATCAATTCCCCTGGGAATGTTGTAGATAATCCGTCATCTATTACAGTTGGAAGAGATGCAAAAGATACTTATGGCGAAATTGAAGAATACAGTTGGGTGATTTCTGGTACAGATAAAGATGGCAACCCCATTGAAATCAAAGGGAAGGATAGACAACCGACTCAAGAAGAAATTAATAATTTACCCACTGGGGACTACATTATTACTAACACGGTAACTGAAAAGCTACCAGCAGGCTATGTTTCAACAAAACCTATCACTGACACCACTCAAGGGGCATTCAAAATAACAGCTGGAAAAGTTATTGTTGAGCACATCTTGTTAGATAAAGATGGAAATGAAGTCAAAATCCATAGTACAGATAACACTACTTACAATGGTAAAATCGGAACGGATTATACAACAAGCCCTATCGACATTCCGGGATATGAGCTTGTGCAAGAAAAAATACCGAATAATAAAGATGGAAAATACACTGCTGCAGATCAGACAGTTAAATACTATTATAAAAAAATAATTACGGATATCAATGTTGAATATGTAGATACAGATGGTAATCCATTGAAACCGAATGATAAGATTACTGGCGAATACGAAGATCCATATAAAACAACACCGAAAGACATTCCAGGATATGACTTGGTAGCTACACCAGACAATGCGACTGGACTTCATACAGAAGCAGATCAAACAGTCAGCTACGTATACAAAAAGAAAGAAACAAAAGTAACAGTCAATTATGTTGATGAACAAGGGAACCCATTAGCTGACAATGATTTAATCAATGGATTATTTGATGATCCATACAATACAACACCCAAGGAAATCCCAGGCTATACGGTCAAAACTGTGCCAGCTAATGCCTCAGGCAAACATACAGTGGAGCCAACAGAAGTGACGTATGTCTATACAAAAATCAAAACAGACATCAACGTTGAATACGTTGATGAGAATGGGAATCCTATTTCGTCAAATGAACTAATTCCTGGAGAATATGGCGATGACTATAAGTCAACACCCAAGGAAATTCCAGGATATGAGTTAGTAACAGTTCCAGCTAATGCTGATGGTACACACACTGATAAAAACCAAACGGTGAAATATGTTTATAAAAAGAAAAAAACAAAAGTAACAGTCAATTATGTCGATGAAAAGGGTCAACCATTAGCCAATGATGATTTGATCAATGGATTGTTTGATGATCCGTATGATACTAAACCAAAAGCGATTCCGGGTTATATTTTAACCGCTGTCCCAAGCAATGCTTCAGGCAAACAAGATGTTGATCCGACAGAAGTGACTTACGTTTACAAAAAAATCGAAGCACCGACAGTTAATGATTCATTAGAGGGGGCAAAAGAAGTTTCAGGAGCAGGTATGCCAAACTCTCAAGTAGTCGTTACATTTCCAAATGGCGCTCAAGTAACTGTAGATGTCGATAAAGATGGTAATTGGACAGCAGCAGTTCCAGAAGGTGTAGAATTGAAAAAAGGGGATAAAGTAACAGCGGTCACTTTAGATCCATTAACGGGTGTTACGTCAGATCCAGGTGATGGAAAAGTAATACCATTAACAACCAAAGTACCAGAAACAGGTTCTTTAACTAACACGAACAAACCTAATTACCCAGGTAGTAAGGCAACAACTACGCAAGCTAAACATAAACTCCCAAATACAGGAGAAAGCAGCCATGCTGATGTAGTAAGTATTGGTTTGCTAAGTTTGATCGTCGCATTTTTTGGAAAATACCTACACAAACGTAAAGCAGAATAAAATAGTGTTGTAGTCAAAACAAGCAAAAAGCCCCCAATTCCTAAAAAAATTAGCAGTTGGGGCTTTTTGATTGGGTTATAATTTTAATAATTGATTCAATACAGGCATATCGTGAACTTCGTATTTTTCCTTAAAAGCGTTGATTTCTGACTCACTAAATTTGTCAGGATCTAACACTAATTCTTCAACAGGTAAAGGACGAGTATTTCTGATTTTGACATCGATCACAACTGGACGGTTACTTTTTCTAGCGGCTTCAAAAGCTGGTTTCAATTGACTATACTCTGTAATGGTAAAGCTTTCAGCACCCATTGCTTCACCAATTTTTCCGAAATCAGCACCTTCTAAAAAGACGCCAAATTTCTTTTGTTCGCTATCTTCTTGCTCGGCTTCAATAAAACCAAAGGAATCGTTTGAAAAAACAACATTGATAATTGGCAGTTTGTATTTTACTTGGGTGATGATATCCTGCATGACCATAGCAAAGGCGCCATCGCCGCTTAAAGTGAATACTTGACGGTCAGGATAGCTAAGTTGAGCCGCAATCCCTCCAGGTACACCATTGCCCATTGTGGCAAACCAACCAGAAGTCGTGAATTTTTGTTTGCCATTCATATCTAAAAGTCGAATAGCATGAACTGTTGTATTACCAACATCTGTTACAAAAATTGCTTCCTTGTCAGCAATTCGGCGGATTTCTTTAAAAACAGGTTCGACACGAAGTGGTTTATCTTCCTTGTCATCAAAACTGCTTAGCCAAGCAACCCAATTTTCTTTGTTTTGTCGATTTGCTTTTAGCCAACGGTCATTTGGTCGTGACTCGCCCAATTCAACCATTCGTTTTAACGCTTCTTTGGCGTCGCCTAAAATCGCTACATCCGTTTTATGTCGTCGGCCTAACTTAGTTGAATCAATGTCGATTTGAATAAATTTGGCATCAGGGTTAAAGAAATAAGCGGCAAATGGAAAATCACTGCCAGCAAACACAATCAAATCCGTTTCGGCTAACGCTTCATTAGCAGGTTTGGTTGCCACACGCGCAGCAAATCCAAGGAAGTTTTCATACGCATCAGGAACAATGCCTTTACCTAACACAGCTGAAATCACAGGCATTGAAAAGTGTTCGGAAAACGCTCTGATTTCAGGCCAAGCCCCACGAGTTCCTTGTCCAATATAAAGAATTGGCTTTTCGGCAGCTTCAATTAAAGGGATAGCCTTTTTTAAATCATTATAATGTGGCATAACCAAGCCAGTCCGATGATTTTTGGCGGTTGAAACTTCTTGTAAGGGAATTTCTTTTGTTCCAAAATCAACTGGGATCGTGACAACGGCAACACCTTTATTTTTGTACGCTGCTTTGATCGCTTCATCGACGACATGAGGCAGACTTTCTGGAGTCATAACCGTTCGATTATACACACTTACATCTGCAAACATCGGATTTTCGTTTAATTCTTGGAAGGAATTGTAGTTCATAGAATTTGTAGCAACTTGACCTAATAAAGCCAAAACAGGAACATGATCCATTTGCGCATCATATAAACCATTGATCAAATGTGTCGCACCAGGACCTGCTGAACCAAAAGCCACACCGATTTTTCCAGTTAGCTTCGCATCAGCGGCCGCCGCTAGTGCGCCGACTTCTTCGTGACGGACTTGAATATAGTTGATCTTCTCTTTTTCTTGATATAAGGCATCCATAGTGGAGTTGAAGGAACCACCTGGGATTCCATAAATATGATCAATGTCCCAACTCTCTAAAACTTTGATCATCGCAACAGCTGCATTAATCGTTTCTGTCATTTTGCTCACTCCATTTCTCTATTTACTTCTATCTAAAGTATACTCGTTCTCGTTTTTTGTACCAAGTGAAAGCATTTTTTACTTTAAACGTGGTCATAAAATCATTGATATGATAAAGTTAAGCTAAGAAAAGAAATGGGAAAGATGGGGTGTTCATAATAATTGATTGGCTGTTATCTTTAGAGGCTTGGCAGCAAGCATTAGTTGGGACGGGTTTTACTTATTTTATGACAGCTTTGGGAGCTGGGTTGGTTTTCTTTTTCAAGGAAATCAAAAAAGATATTTTGAATATGATGCTGGGCTTTGCAGCTGGTGTGATGATTGCTGCAAGTTTTTGGTCTTTGCTAGATCCGGCAATCAAACAGGCCGAAGAAAATGGCAGTATTGCTTGGCTTGTGGTGAGCTTTGGTTTTGGATTTGGGGGGGTATTTTTATATGTTGCAGATAAAACGCTACCTCATATGCATTTTGGACCGAATCATGAGAAAGAAGGGTTGCCTAGTCATTTAAAACGTACGATTTTGTTGGTATTTTCTATTACCTTGCATAATATTCCAGAAGGGTTAGCAGTAGGTGTAGCATTTGGTGCGGCAAATTCAGCAGATGACCCCCAAAAAGCAGTATTAGCTGCAATTTCGGTGGCATTGGGGATCGGTATCCAAAACTTTCCAGAAGGTGCAGCGGTTTCGATACCGCTAAGACAAGAAAACTTGAGCCGCAAGAAAGCCTTTCTTTATGGCCAAGCTTCAGGGATCGTTGAACCAATAGCAGGGATCATCGGTGCTGTTTTAGTGACGAAAGTAACGTTGTTGTTACCTTATGCATTAGCATTTGCAGCTGGTGCAATGATTTATGTAGTAGTGGAAGAGTTGATTCCAGAAGCGCAGCAAACGGTGACGAGTAAGCGTCATTTTGCAGTCTTTGGTGTGATGCTAGGCTTTATTATTATGATGATTTTAGATGTAGCTTTAGGATAAATAAAAACGTCAAACCTGAATATCAGTGGTTTGACGTTTTTGTATTTTTTATAAAATGCGCTCAAAAGGATCTAAACTGATTCCTTTTTCTAAAACGATCTTTGCATATTCTTGTGCAGAAAATAAAGAATGGTCTTTGTAATTGCCGCACTCTTTAGCAGAAACTGCAGGAACAAAATCTGTTTCAACGATCAAGTTCAATACTTTGACCAAAGCATCACGAATTTCTTGTGGAGAATGTTGATTCCACATGATCATGTAAAAACCAGTTCGACAACCCATTGGGGAAATATCGATGATTCCTTCTAAGTGATCGCGCAAATTGACTGCT
This sequence comes from Enterococcus silesiacus, assembly GCF_001886225.1. Taxonomy (NCBI): domain Bacteria; kingdom Bacillati; phylum Bacillota; class Bacilli; order Lactobacillales; family Enterococcaceae; genus Enterococcus; species Enterococcus silesiacus. Next base: position 134,928 of record NZ_JXLC01000002.1, read on the forward strand.
AATAAATGTTCTAATGTATGAACTGCAGCTGTTGGTAATTCGTCTTCATTTGGTTGTAAGAAACGTAGATCATATTTTTCAATCAATGCTTCCCCATTTGTTTCAGTACCCGCTAAACGAACATAAGGGGCTTTAACAGTATTATGATCTAATTCAAAACTTTCAACACGTGCCATATTATTCACTCCTTCAAATTAAGTAAATGTCGCTTTTAACTATAACAAAATAGCACAGAAAGTCAATAGATTCCGTCTTATCAACGGTTACTTTAAGAATTTTGCTTTGCAAAAATCTTCGCTAGTTTTTTCAATAACTCAGGTGCATCTTCTTGGTCCATTACAACTTCGATCCATTGTAATCGTTGCGTATCTTTTCTAGCCGTTTTCATCACTTCATCCAACTCAATCGTTGTAGTGACTTTATAGGTTGCGACGGTTTGACTAGTGCCGCCAAAGACTAGTGGCAATTTTTGATAATCCCACATAGGGATGTCATTGTATTGTTCCGTTGCGCCATGGATTTCTCGTTCAACTGTATAACCATTGTTGTTGATCACAAAAACAATGGGCGTCAATTTTTCTCTTAACGCAGTCCCTAATTCTTGTACGGTCAATTGCAGTGAGCCATCTCCAATAAACAAAAGATGTCGGCTCGCTTTATTCGCAAGTTGACTCCCTAAAGCAGAGGGAAATGTGTAACCGATCGAGCCCCATAAAGGCTGTCCAATAAAATGCATCTCTTTTTTTAAGGCAACACTCGTTAAGCCAAAGAAAGAGGTGCCTTGTTCGCCGATCACAGTATCACCTGGAATAAGAAAGGTTTCGACCATTTTCCAAAACTGTTTTTGTGTTAATTTTTCATCGTTGATTTCTTGGTCTGAGATTCGTTTTACTGGCAGTATTTCATCTGCATACCTTGAAAAAGAGAGGGTAGCCAAAGCAGAAACAAAACGATCTAACGGAATAGCTTCAGACTTTTCTCCATAGAATAAGACTTCTGTGCTGCCGATTGAGATGATTTGTTTGTCTGTAAAGCCAAAACTAAATCCAGCCGTAGCAGAATCTGTCAACTTAGCCCCTAATAATAAAACTAAATCTGCTGTATCAACACGACTTTTTAGCGGTTCTTCCGTTGTAGAACCAGAGTAAGTGCCTAAATAGTGAGGATCTTCTTCATTAAATGCACTTTTTCCAAGTGGTAAAGTGGTAATTGGCAGATTAAATTTTTGGATAAATTCATCTAATTCCTGTTCGATATGATAACTTAAAATCTCATGACCAGCAATAACGACGGGATTATTTGCTTGAGATAAGGCTTTTTCAACTTTATTTAAAATAGCTGTTTCAACAGCCGTTAGTTTTTCTGATGTCTGACTTAAAGGCTTGAGTGGACGATTGGCTTCGAATTCAGCAACGTCGATCGGTAAATTAATATAAACAGGGCGTTTTTCACTCAAAGCAATAGTCAGTACACGATCAATCTCAGATAGAGCATTTTCTGCTGTTAAGTGAGCAATGGCGGCAGTTATTTCTTCATGCATTTTTTCAAAGTGTAGAAAGTTCCCATCGCCTAATGTATGGTGGACAAGTTTTTTATTTTTTTGAACGGTTGTTGTTGGGGAGCCGACAATTTCAATTACAGGCACGTTTTCCGCAAAGCTTCCCGCTAAACCATTGATAGCACTTAATTCTCCTACGCCAAAAGTTGTAACAAATGCTGAGATTCCTTTTGTTCTAGCATAACCATCTGCCATATAAGCAGCATTTAGCTCATTAGCGTTACCAATCCATTCAAGATCTTCTCTTGCAGTGATATGGTCTAAAAATTGTAAATTATAATCACCTGGAACGCCAAATATTTCATCGATTCCTATTTCTTTTAAACGATCTAACAGGTAATCTGCTACAGTATACATCTAATCATCCTCTCAAAAATAGCTTGCTAAAACAGTATAAATCTGCAAAAAAAATTAGTCGACTATGTTGCATGGATCATAAGAAAGCCATTAAAGAACAATTTGAAATGTATTATCTAATTTTTTCAGAAAATAAAACAAAATCACTTTACTTGCTATGTAGTAAAAGGCAATATTATGGTAAAATAGGAAAAGCAACTTTCTTCAGGAATTTGAGAGGAGTCTAATAAGTATGAAAAAAATGTATAATGTTGCCGTGGTAGGCGCGACAGGTGCTGTTGGCACAAAAATGCTTGAAATGTTGGAAGAAACATCATTACCCATGAATCAGGTAAAACTTTTAGCTTCAAAACGTTCTGCGGGAAAAGAAGTAACGTTTAAGGGGCAAACCCTTGTAATCGAAGAGTTAGTACCTGAATCATTTACAGACGTGGATATCGCATTGTTCAGTGCAGGAGGCGGTATTTCAAAACAATTTGCACCAGAAGCTGTTATGCGTGGGGCGGTTGTTATTGATAATACAAGTCACTACAGAATGGATCCAGAAGTACCTTTAGTAGTGCCAGAAGTCAATCCAAAAGCGTTAAAACGCCATAAAGGAATCATTGCTAATCCCAATTGTTCAACAATTCAAATGATGGTTGCACTTGAGCCGATTAGACAAGCATATGGTTTGGACCGTTTGATCGTTTCAACCTATCAGGCAGTCAGTGGAGCAGGAATCAATGCAATGGAAGAGTTAAAATCACAAGCTTTGGCGTATATCAACGGCACGCCAGCTGACAAATTAGAAGCGACTATTCTACCGTCTGGTGGCGATAAAAAGCACTATCCGATTGCTTTTAATGCATTGCCTCAAATTGATGTCTTTGCAGAGGCTGATTATACGTATGAAGAGTGGAAAATGATCAATGAGACGAAGAAAATCATGGAAGATGATAGCATCAAAGTCGTTGCGACATGTGTGCGAATCCCTGTCTTATCGGGTCATTCTGAATCGATTTATATTGAAGTCAAAGAAGAGGGTTCTGATGTGAGTAAAATCAAAGACTTGATTGCAAAAGCGCCTGGGGCCGTTTTACAAGATGAGCCAAGTCAGCAAATCTATCCGCAAGCTTTAACGAGTATCGACCGTAAAGAAACCTTTGTAGGAAGAATTCGTCAAGATATTGATATTGATAAAGGCTATCATATGTGGGTCGTTTCTGATAATTTATTAAAAGGGGCTGCTTGGAATTCAGTTCAGATTGCGGAGACTTTGCATGAGATGGATTTGGTGAGAGTTTAGATAGTATCTAGCTTTAAGGCTGAACGAGCTCTTGCTTTGAAATACAGTGAATAAAATGAACTGATGTTGAAAAGTACAAGGTGAAGCGAAGCGGAACGTTGTTACCATGTGTTATCTAGCTTCGCGGGCTAGCTCTTCGGGAAAAAGATAAATTATGAATGAGACAAAAAGCGCCTCAGTCATAATTTCCTATTTTCCTGTCAGAGCTAAACGAGCTCGCTACGCTTTTAAATATTATCTAGCTTCGTGGGCTAGTCTCTCGGGAAAAAGATAAATTATGAATGAGACAAAAAGCGCCTCAGTCATAATTTCCTATTTTCCTGTCAGAGCTAAACGAGCCCGCTACGCTTTTAAATATTATCTAGCTTCGTGGGCTAGTCTCTCGGAAAAAAGATAAAATCTGCCTGTGACAAAAAGCGTCACAATCATATTTTCCTATTTTTCAGTCAAGACTAAACGAGCCCGCTACGCTTTTAAATTAGGAGGTAGTAAGTATGGATTTAAAAAATGCAACGATCATTACAGCAATGGTTACACCTTTTGACGAAAGTGGTGCGATTGATTTTGCTAAGTTGCCTCAATTGGTGAACCATTTGCTTGATAATCATACAGAAGGAATTATTTTAGCAGGAACAACAGGAGAATCACCGACGTTAACACATGATGAAGAAATTGATTTATTTAATGAAGTGATTCGTTTAGTTGATGGACAAGTGCCGATCATCTGCGGTGTGGGAACCAATGATACGCGGGATTCTGTTGAATTTGTGCAAGAAATCTCTGCGATTAGAGGAATCGATGCTGGTTTGGCGGTGGTTCCTTATTATAATAAACCGAATCAAGAGGGATTGTATCAACATTTTAAAGCAATTGCTGAGGCGAGTGATTTACCGATCATTTTATATAATGTTCCAGGAAGAACGGTGGCTAGCCTTGATGTAGCAACAACTTTACGCTTAGCTGAATTGGATAATATCATTGCAATCAAAGAATGTTTTGGTCTAGATGCGCTGACTGAGTTAGTAGAAAAGGCGCCAAATGACTTTTTAGTGTATACTGGAGAAGACTCCTTAGCTTTTTCAATAAAAGCATTAGGTGGACAAGGGGTGATTTCAGTTGCCAGTCATGTATTTGGCACTGAAATGTATGATATGTTCCAAGCGCTAGACCATGGAGAACTAAAAAAAGCTGCAAGCATTCAGCGTCAATTATTACCTAAGATGAATGCCTTGTTCTCAGTTCCATCCCCTGCACCTGTGAAAGCAGTCTTGAATCAAATGGGGATTTCCGTAGGTGATTTGCGTTTACCTCTTGTATCATGTACAACTGAAGAAAAAGCGAAAATTTTAAGCATACTGGATCTTTGATTCAGTATGAGAATATAGAGAGGTGAAATGAGTGAGTACAATAAAAATCGTTCCCTTAGGCGGCGTTCGTGAAAATGGTAAAAATATGTACATCGCAGAAGTGGAAGATGAAATTTTTGTACTGGATTGTGGATTAAAATATCCAGAAAATGAACTATTAGGTATTGATGTGGTGATTCCCGATTTTACGTATTTGGTGGAAAATATCGACCGTGTTGCAGGAATTTTCTTAACACATGGCCATGCCGATGCAATCGGAGCATTACCGTATCTTTTATCTAAAGTTCATGTACCAGTATTCGGTACGGAATTAACAATTGAGTTAGCAAAATTAAACGTAGGAGATCATGCGGATTCTAAAGACTTTAATGATTTTCACGTAGTCGATGCCCATACGGAAATCGATTTTGCGCATGCTACAATTAGTTTCTTCCGGACAACACACACGATTCCTGATTCTATCGGAATCAATTTGAAGACCAAAGAAGGCAATATCGTTTACACAGGAGATTTCAAGTTTGACCAAAGTGCGATCCCGATGTATCAAACAGATTTTGGTCGTTTAGCTGAGATCGGTAATGAAGGAGTTTTGGCATTATTAAGTGATTCTTCTAATGCTGAGAACCCAGCACAAGTTGTGTCTGAACTTCAAATAGCTGATGAAGTCTTCGATACGATCCGCTATTGGGAAGGCCGTATCATTGTCGCTTGTGTGGCCAGTAATTTACAACGTGTCCAACAAATATTAGATGCGGCACAACGTTCTGACCGTAAAATCGTATTGACGGGCCAAGATTTCCAACGAATTATCAATACAGCAATCAAACTAGACAAATTAAAACTACCAAGTGAAGATTTAATCATCAATGTTAAAGATATGAAAAAATATCAAGATGATCAATTAGTGATTTTAGAGACGGGAACAATGGGTGAACCAATCAAGTCATTGCAAAAAATGGCGAATGGGACTCATCGTGTTATTAAAATCAAAGAAGGCGATTTGGTATATATCACTACAACGCCGACAACTGCGATGGAAACAGCTGTCGCCAAAACAGAAGATATCGTCTATCGTGCAGGTGGAGTAGTCAAACAAATCTCTGATAATATGCGTGTTTCAGGGCACGCAAATCCAAATGATCTGCAATTGATGCTGAATTTGATTAAACCTAAATACTTTGTTCCGATTCAAGGGGAGTATCGTCAATTAGCTGCACATGCTGATCTAGCTCATGAGTTGGGCATTCCGTATAAAAATATTTTTATTACTGGTCGTGGAGATATCCTTGAATACAGTAAACAAAAAATGAATGTTGCCGGCAGTACAACGGCGGACAATATCATGATTGATGGAATCGGTGTTGGGGATATCGGCAATATCGTACTTCGTGATCGCCGTATTTTATCTGAAGATGGTATTTTCGTCGCAGTTGTGACGATCAATCGCCGCGAAAAACGGATTGTTTCACCTGCTAAAATCACATCGAGAGGGTTTGTCTATGTGAAAACCAGTAAAGATCTGATGAAAGAAAGCAGTAATATCGTGACCGAAATTGTTGAAAAACATCTTGAAAGTAGCGATTTTGAGTGGAGCAAATTAAAACAAGATATTCGTGAACAATTAAGCCGTTACCTGTTTGAACAAACAAAACGACGTCCTGTGATCTTACCAGTAATTATGGAAGCGACACAACGCAAAGGACGTAAAGCAGCGAATTAATAAATAAGATCACTCAGTCAGTTATTTAATGGCTGAGTGATTTTTTGTATAATTGATGAAGAGACTATTTTTTTACAGATACTGATTTTTTCGCTACAATACAGAAGTAATGTTTATAAGCGGATTGGACTTTTAAGGTGTCTAGTTTAATGGGCTAGACACTGTGCTTTGCTTCGATCTCATCAATTCCTAAGAGCTAAAGCTCAAGGATTGAAGGTCTCGGAAAAAAGATAAAATATGCCTGTGACAAAGAGCGCCACAGTCAATTTTTCAGTCGAGGCTGAAAGAGCTCGTTCAGCTTTTAAATTTAGGAGGGAAGAAAATGGAAAAGAAACAAGAAACGCGTTGGATTAAATTTCTTGGTGGAAAAAATTTATTATTTACATTGGTTGCCTTATTGTTATTAGGGGCTGTCATTTTCATTTTTCATCAGGTTGGTTTTATTTTTGGACCGATCGGTGTGGTTTTCAAAACAATCATTGGCCCAACGATTTTAGCCTTGATTTTATATTATTTATTCAATCCAGTTGTCAATTGGTTAGAAAAGCATAAGGTGAAACGAGTTTATGGTGTTTCGGCTATTTTTATTATTTTGATTGCATTGATTGTTATTGGTATTATTCTAGTCGTTCCAATTTTACAAAAGCAAGTGGATGGTCTGATTAAAAGCTTTCCGCAATATATGGCTGATTTGAATAAAATGGTCACCGATTTTTTCCATAATTCAGCTTTGGAAAAACCCTTAGCAAATGCCCTAGATGGAATTCAACGTTGGTTTGACAATGTATCGGATGGCATAGGAAGTTATTTTACTAAGGCCGTAGAAGGTGCTTCTACAGTTTTTTCTACTTTGACTGGTTTTGCACTAGTGATGGTTACAGCGCCAATTATTACTTTTTTCCTATTAAAGGATGATCAAAAATTTTTCTCATTTGTTTTAAAAATTATTCCACCACGCTTTAGAAGTGACGCAAGAGAAATCGGAGCCACGATGAGTAGTCAGGTCGGAGCTTATCTAAAAGGACAAATATTAGTATCAATTTCGATTGGGATTTTAACGTTTATTGGTTTTTGGTTGATCAAAGTGCCTTATTCAGGAACCTTATCGATCATTGTTGGGGTGACAGCGGTGATTCCTTACATTGGACCTGTGATCGCGTTCATTCCCGCTGCAATCGTAGCATTAATGGTTTCATTTGGTATGTTTATTAAAATGTCGATTGTCTGGATGATCGTCCAAATGTTAAATGGTCATTTGATTTCTCCTCAAGTAATGGGGAAAAAATTAGTTGTACATCCATTGACGATTGTAATCGTATTGTTAGTAATGGGTGATTTATTAGGTATGTTTGGCTTGATATTTGGTATTCCAATTTATGCGATTGCCAAAGTTTTAGTTACGTATATTTTTCGTAAATTTAAACAACGTTATAATCAATTTTATGGAGATAGTGGTGAATATGAGGATACTGAATTTTCAAAAGAAGAGTATTTAGATGAATAATTAGAAGCAGCGATTGAACGTCAAAAACAGTAGATTATTTGCTGCTGTATTGAGGTTTGATCGCTTTTTTTTATGATGTAGAAAAGGACAGAAGCAAAAAAGAAATTCGTATCTTTTGTAATACTTTTTTTTAGGCGTTACAATTTAATCAACAGCAAAACAATTAGTCTAAAAGGAGGGAAGTATATGAAACGATTGCTGAAAATTATTTTTGCATTGATCATACTCCTATTGTTTGTCGGAACACTAGGCTTACTTAGTCAGTTGATCGACATACCTTGGCTATCTTATGAAGTAGACGGTCTGCTTTATTATTACCCTTGGTTGTTCACCTTCTTTGAATGGACCTTGCTTATTTTAGGTGGACTCTTGTTACTCAGTTTGATTGTTGTTTTTTCCGTTTCTGGACAAAGAAGACGCTTGATTGTCAAAGAGGCGAAGAATCGAATTGAAATACCTAAAAGTACAGTGGAACAAATAGTACAAGATGCCTACAGCACGATCATTCATCCAGATAAGACCAAAATGAAAGTAAAAATTAAAGGCAAAGAAAAAGTAACGGTAAAACTAAGAGTTGACGTTAGAAGCAAGGAACGCTATCAGCCGTTAGCAGAGGAAATGAAAGAAACGATCCAAAATGCATTAAGTATAGCGTTAGAATCAATTGATAGCCACGTAACTGTTCAATTGAGAGAAAAAGAACCAACAGAATCCTCTGCTTTCAGCAAAAAACAATCACGGGTGATTTAGCCAACTTATGGGGCATTCTCTCAGAAAAAGAGAAGCAATATGGATTATTCTTTCGAGGTTGAAAGAGCCCGCTGCGCTTTTGAATTAGGAGGAGAAGCTATGAAACAAGAGAATAAAGAACGCTGGATGAAACAATTTAAACCCTATCGTTTCCGAATTATTTGGACAACCTTGTTTTTCCTTTTAGCACTGTTGTTGCTATTGATCGGATTTGGAAAAACCCTGGTCTTACTAATTTTTGCTGCGGTAGGATACATCATCGGAAAAATGCGGGATGAAGATTTAGATATTTATTCCTTGATAGATTCAGTCAGATCTATGATAGGAATTTAATAAACTAATTTGAAGGAGTGAATGCAAATGGCAGAAGCAGTAGAAAACAACACAGGTGGATTAAAAGCAAAATTGACATTTAGTGATGTCGTGATCAAAAAAATCGTAGGTGTTGTTATTTCGGATGTTGATGGAATTTTAGGACTTAGCGGCAATCTTTTTACAGATTTTGCGGATCGTTTTAGGGACAATGAAGATGTTACGAAAGGCATCGGTGTAGAAGTCGGGACAAAACAAGTAGCTGTTGATGTATCGGTAATTTGCAAATACGATGTCAATATTTCTCAAGTTTTCGACCAAACCGTTGAAAAAGTCAAAGAAGCAATCACACATATGACAGGTTTAGATCTAGTTGAATTCAATATGAGCGTTGATGATGTGATGACAAAAGAACAATATTTAGAAAAATATCGTGGCAAAGACAACGATGAAAGCAAAGGCAATAACTAATCTTTTTCAGTATATTTTTCATTCTATTATACAACAATAAAATAACAGGAAGCAAAACCAATGTTGTTTTGCTTCCTGTTATTTTTCTGTTTTGACCGAAAAAGTAATCAATCGTTTAGACTGATACATTTTCAAGCTGGAGTAAAAATTTTTTAATCGTAAGTCCATCTTGTTCAGAGCTACCTAGATAGCCCGTTAATTTTCCGTTTTTACCAATTACTCGATGACAAGGAATAATGATGGGCATCGGATTTTTACTATTTGCTTGACCAATTGCACGAACGGCTTTAGGTGAATCGACCGCTTGAGCGATAGCTAGATAGCTGCGCGTTTCGCCGTAAGGGATCTGGTATAAAGCTTCCCAGACTTTTCGTTGAAAAATAGTACCGCAGTGAATGGATAAAGGGACGGTAAAGGATGTTCGTTTACCTGAAAAATATTCTGTGAGCTCTGTTGCTGCTTGTTCGGTATAAGTATTTGTTCGATGCTCGATAATCTCAAAAAAAGAAACGGCCGTTAGCCCTTCATTATCAGCATCTAACCAAATAAAACCAAAAGGCACACTAATTTTCATCTTATTCTCCTTTATTTAATTGATTTCTTTATTATACGTCATAATTGTTTTATTTGGGAAAAATTTTATGATAAACGAAACAAAACCATCGGTCAATCACTTTAAGTATCAATTCTATCCTCCATCTTAAAAAGCAAACGGTGAGAGGACGTGTTTAAAAGATATGTGAACGCTCAAAGCAACATGAGTAAAAAGAGTTGTTGCGATTGTTTTATTGAAGGGAACTAGTATTTATTTCTTCGGCAAGTATGGTACTATATTTTTATATACTGAAATCGGGGGCGACAGAATGGAAGAGATTGTCATCTTTCACACGAATGATTTACATTCACATTTAGAAAATTGGCCCAAAATAAGAAGATATCTCCTCAGCCAAAAAAGAGCCTATGAACAATCAGGGAAAACGGTTTTAACACTCGACTTAGGTGATTTTATTGATCGCTGGCATCCGTTGACAGAAGCAACTGATGGTCAAGCGAATATTGAGCTGATGAATGAAATAGGCTATGATGCAGCCACAATCGGAAATAATGAAGGGGTTGGAAATTCTAAAGAGCAGCTGAACCACTTATATGACAATGGAAACTTTGATGTTTTACTGGGAAATTTAGTTGATTTAAAGACGAGAAAGGCGCCGATTTGGGCAAAGCCCTATAAAATCATCGAAACCAAGGAAAATACTAACATCGGTCTGATTGCATTAACGGCACCTTTTCCTTTAACCTATGAGCCTAATGGCTGGGATATTCAGTCAATAAATGAGACTTTGCCATTACTAATCAGGGAAGTTCAGCCTAAATGTGACAGTTTAATCTTAATGAGCCATTTAGGGATTGACGAAGATATAAAGATAGCCAATAGCTATCCCGAAATTGATGTCTTACTTGGCTCACATACACATCATTTATTCAAGCATGGTGAAAAGATCAATCGTACACAGCTGTCCGCTGCTGGTAAATTCGGCTACTATATTGGCGAAGTTCACTTAACCATTGATCATCATCAAATTATCCATAGTGAGGCCAAAGCCATTCCGACAGCTGAGCTTCCAGCACTTGCGACAGATCAAAGAGAAAGTGCTGACTATCTGGCTTTAGGTCATGAATTGTTGCAAGCAAAAAAAGTTGCTCAAATCACTAAGCCTTTACTGATCGATTTGAATGCAGAACAACCATTGATCGTAACAACATTAAAAGCCTTAAAGGAAAAAGGTCAAACGGAGGTCGCTATTTTAAACAATGGCTTATTCTTATCTGATATTCCAAAAGGAATCGTAAACGAAGATCAACTACATGAGACATTGCCTCATCCAATGCATTTGATTCGTGTGACGTTGACGGGTTCTGAACTGATCCGAATGGTCAGAGAAATGGAAAAAAATCGGCACTATTTACGGAAGTTTCCAATTACAGGAATGGGATTTCGCGGTAAAGTTTTTGGTGAGCTGTATTATGACGGGTTAGCTTATGACAAACAAAAAAGGCAAGTATTATGGAAAAGCCAGCCCGTTGAGCTAAAACGAACTTACACCTTTACAACAGTCGATCACTTTATGTTCATCCCGTTTTTCCCGACGATCGAATTAGCTGGGGAGGTAGAGTTTCTTTTTCCAGAATTCATCCGAACTGTTTTAGCCAACTACTTGAACGAGCACTACCCAATCCTATAAAAACAAGGTATAATAAAATCTAGGCGGTGAAGAAATGACAGAAAAAGTAAAGAAACCATATAAATCAAATAAACCAATCAAACATAAACAAGAATCGGCTACGACCTTAACAGAAGAGATCACAACGGTTCTTGAAGAGATAAAAGAAGAACCTGTCAAAGAAAAGAAAAAAGGCGAGGTTGTCACACTGATTGATGATATCCATGTGACGATCGGCGAACGGCAATATCTGTTGGTGAAAAACCATCGGGAGGCTTTTGATGCAGAGCGTTTAGGCGAACGTTTTAGCGATGTCTTATCCAGATATGATTATATCGTTGGGGACTGGGGCTATGATCAGCTCCGCTTAAAAGGCTTTTTCAATGAAAGCAATCGTAAAGCTGCACCTGAACAAAGAATCGATACGCTAGAAGACTATCTATATGAATACTGCAATTTTGGTTGTGCTTATTTCGTAATCGAGCGTGTCGGCGGAAAACGTGAAAAACAACAAGCACGCCGCAAGAAACCAAATAAAAAACCAATTCATCAGAATCAAGCACATACGGAAGAAAAACGAGTGCCTGTCAATACTAATAAAACGAAGCCAGTGATCAAGAATCGTAAAGAAAATGAATCAAAAAAACCAATCATTGGTAAACAAGTAACTGATGCTAGCAAACGCTCATTTACAATTCGTCAACGTGAGGAGTAACAAGCTGTGAAGAAACACTATCAAGGATATTTAATTGATTTAGACGGTACGATTTATTTAGGTAAGGAAGTGATTCCAGCAGGAAAACGTTTTGTTGAGCAACTGGAGGAACGAAAGCTACCATTTCTATTTGTGACCAATAATACAACGAAAACACCAGCAGCGGTTGCTGATCGACTCGCTCAGGAATTTGATATCCACGTTTCAGCGAAGACTGTTTATACAGCAAGCCTTGCGACAATTGATTACATGAAAGAGCAAGGCAAAGGAAACAAGGTCTACGTGATTGGTGAATCGGGGCTGGTTGATTTGATTTTAGCTGCTGGCTTCGAGTGGGATGAAGAGACACCAGATTTTGTTATCGTCGGACTAGATACTGATATTAACTATGAAAAATTTGCCACAGCTGCGCTTTGTATTAGAAAGGGTGCAACTTTTATTGGCACAAATCCAGATAAGAGCATCCCAACAGAACGAGGCTTGTTGCCAGGAGCAGGTTCATTTATTGCTTTGGTGCAAACAGCGACGCAGACAGATCCAATCATGATCGGAAAACCAAATGCAATCATCATGAATGAAGCACTAAAAGTCATGCAATTGAATAAAGACGAAGTAATCATGGTTGGTGATAATTATGAAACAGATATTCAGTCTGGTCTTCAAAATGGGATTGATAGCTTACTTGTTTTATCCGGATTTACAGCGAAATCGGCCGTTCCGACTTTACCTAAACAGCCTACATATATTGTCGATTCTTTAGATGAATGGACTTTTTGATATGAAAGAAAAAAGTTGGATTTGGCGTGAACGAGCTGGAATCGTGTGTTTGATTTTAACTATTATTTCTTTAAGTATTGCGATTACCATTAACTTTCGTCTGTTATATGTTTGGGATATCGATTCATTAAATATTTTAGACTATGTAGAGATGGACAAGCCTACATTGCTAAAAAACTTTGATCAGTTGATGGCTTATTTAAATAACCCATTTATTGACACGTTAAAATTATCTGATTTTCCATCCTCTAAAAGTGGTGCATTTCATTTTTATGAAGTAAAACGCCTGTTTTTACTTTGTTATGGTGTATTACTTGTGACGGTGATTCCAAGCGGTTTTTTTATTTTCCGTTTGATCAAGGAAAAACGCGTATGGCGTTTGATTCGTCCCTTTCAATGGGGAATGATTATACCAGTATTTTTGGGCGCTTTAATGGCTATTGGATTCGATCAATTTTTTGTGGCATTTCATGGCGTATTTTTTAATAATGATGACTGGTTATTTGATCCGGCTGCGGATCCAATCATCAATGTCTTACCAGAAGAATATTTTATGCATAGCTTTATTTTGTTTTTTGTCTTGCTGGAACTGTTCTTCTTTATCGGAATTGTTGCTGGAAAGCGAGAGTTGAAAAAAGTATAAAACATATTTTAAGTCACTGGAAACTGTCTCAATGAAGCTGATTCTAGTGGCTTTTTTATTTGGTGCTATAGTCTATAAATATTTACTAACGTCAAAATTTAAGTTAAAATGATTATAGGAATAAAATCACATTATGGTTGGTAGTCCATAAATATGAAGCAATTCATATTAGTATCCTGCCCCTCCGGGTTGTCCATTTCCTGTATTAATTAAAAGGAGGGCATCGTCATGAAGTTAACGATTTATTTCGATGGTAGTTATTGGTATGGTTTGATTGAATACGAAGGCGTAGAAGAAGATTACCGAGCTTGTAAATATCTATTTGGTGTAGAACCTAAAACGTCAGAAGTTGAAGCGTTCATCGTAAATCAAATAGATCATATGATCTATCTTAATGATCAAAAGTTGAAAAAATCTTCTAATCAAATCAGCATCAAAAAAGAGAAAAAAATGAATCCTAAGAAAATGCAGCGCGAAATTAATAGACAAAAAAAGCAACCCATTTTATCTACTGCAGCGCAGCAATCCATGAAAGAAGCTCAAGAACAATTTAAGCTGATCAAAAGGAAGAATTCTAAAGAACGAAAAGAGCAGATGAAAAGAGAGCAGTTTTTGTTAAAGCAAGAAAAAAAACTTCAGAAAAAAAGAGGTCATTAAGCTTTAAATTAACTGTTAGTGCTGTCTTAAGTGCTCGTATGAAGTCCATTCTTAAGTGATGGGTTCGTACGAGTTTTTTTGTTAAATCAAATGATCATCCAAATCGGGCTAATTGCAGCTGACAAAAAGTAACGAAATCTCTTGGTCTTCATCAAAGAATTATAGGAATGCGGTATCAATAGTTAAAGTTTGTGAGAACCTATAATCAAAAATTGGTTTTGTATTGTAAGGGTTTTGATTACTATTTTTATTATACAGGTAGCTTTTTAATAATTATTTAAGTGGAAATTTGATATAATATTAGTGGGTTGACATTTAATGCAGGTACCTTTATAATATAGAACAGGTACCTGATTTATATTATATATTATGGAGGAATCTATTATGGAAGAACAAACATTGATGGAACAGTTTCTAAATTTGCAAGTAATGATGCAAAGATATTTTATGAAACGTCGCAGAGAATATGGACCTTTCGGTAATCCGCATAGAGGGCAAGGCAGAGTTTTAAATTTGTTAAAACTGAAACCTGAAACAACTCAAAAAGAGTTATCTTACTTGTTAGATATGCGTCCCCAATCTTTAGGTGAGCTATTAGGTAAATTGGAGAAAAATGGTTATATCAGCCGAGAACCACTTGAAAGTGACCGCCGAGTGATGGTGATCCGTTTAACGGAAGCTGGAATGGCTGCAGCTGATAATAGTAAGCAAGAAGAAGCAACGATTTTTGATGCTTTATCAGAATCAGAACAAGAATCATTCAAAATCATCATGGGTAAATTACTCGAAGCGCTTGAAGCTGAAATCCCTGAAGAAGAGCGTGACTTTAGAGGTTCTCATATGCGTGGCAAACATGGAGGATTCGGCCGTGGTTTTGGTGGAGGTCCTGGCAAAATGGACCCAGACTTTGATCCTCGTGACATGTTTGGATCGCCTGATTTTCCGAAAAGAGGAAAATTTGGCTTTGATTCGTTCAAACGGACTACTGAAGACGATGATGGGTTTAATGATTTTTAATAAACGGTGATTAAATAAGCTAAAACAAGCTTTCTTAAATGGGAAAGCTTGTTTTTTATTACTAATTTCAATCTGGTTTTAAAAACTAGATTGAATGTTTTTTAAAATAATGTTAAAATGTTTTAGTAAATAGAAGGAGGGATCTTGTGAATGAAATAAAATCCTCTTTAGCAGTTTGGGGAAAAGAACTAGTGGACGTCCACTTGCCGCGTTGGCATGAATTACCCGAATTAGAATTGTATATGGATCAAGTAATCACACTTGTTGAACGATACTTGTCACCAGTTATTTTAAAGGAAAAACATACCTTGCTAACCTCATCGATGGTCAATAATTATGTGAAATTAGGACTGATTCCAGCACCAAATAAAAAACGTTACAACCAAAAGCATTTAGCTTTCTTAATAGCAATTACGCTATTAAAGCAAGTTCTAACTATACCGGAAATCAAACAAGGTATTCTGTATCAAGGTGCAGCGGTTGGTATTCGTGAAGCGTATAATCTTTTTTGCGAGGAGCAAGAAGCAGCCCTATCAGTCGTTGTGGCTCAAGCTTTAGGAAATGAACCAGTTGCAGCTTTTGATCAATCAATACCAGTGGAATTTTTAATTGTAAAAGGTGCGACGTTATCATTTGCCACCAAATTATTTACTGAAAAGGTCATTGAATTAGCACAAAAAAACTTAGAAGAAGATGGAGAACAAGTGGATGAATAAAGAAAAAATTGCATTATTAGTGGATTCGGGGACGGATGTGCCGCAAGAATTAGTTGAACAATATGGAATGTATATGATTCCGCTGCAAATTATTTATAAAGACCGTATTTATACCGATAAAGTAGATATCACGCCAGAAGAAGTTTATAAGCGTTTAGCTGTAGAAATTCCGAGTACATCATTGCCAGATGGAGAAACAATCACAAAAATTTTCGAAAAAATTAAAGCAGATGGCTATGAAAAAGTATTGGCTGTGACGATTTCAAGCGGATTGAGTGGAACCTTTAATGTGGTTCGTTTGATTGCAGAAGAATTTGAAGGATTAGAAACATTTGTTTTAGATACAAAAAATATCGGAATAGGCAGTGGTCTTCAAGCAATTGAAGCAGCTAAATTACTTGAAGCAGGTTTTGCGTGGAACGAAATCAAAACGAAATTAACGAATAATGTAGCCAACGCTAAAGTCTTTTTTAATGTTGCAACGCTAGAATATTTACAAAAAGGTGGTCGAATCGGTTTAGTTGCTTCAATTTTAGGAAATGCGTTAAAACTAAATCCGATCATTTCTTGTAATGGTGAAGGTGTTTATCATACCGTTGCTAAAGCGCGCGGCAGAAAAAAAAGCTTAGATAAAACCTTTGAATTAGTAAAAGCTTTTGTTGGGGATCATAAGAAATTTGTGTTAGCAGTTGCCCAAGGTCAAGCGGTAGAAGAGGCAGAAAGTTTTTACGAAAAGCTGAAGGAACAGTTTCCTCAAGCAGAAAAAATTTACTTTGGTACGATCAGCCCAGCTTTAGTTGTCCATACAGGACCTGGTCTTTTAGGGATCGGAATCCAACTGTTAGATTGATGTCAAATACCAACAAAGGAGCATTTAATCAGATGCTTTTTGTTGGTATTTTTTTAAGTTTCCTCATATGATTATACATATCAATCATATTGAGATATTACTCATTGAAATTTCTCTCAATTTTAGTTGAAATTATCACGAAAATTTTCATGAATGTGATAATCTATTTAAGAATAAAAGTGAAGGGAGGGAAATCTATGAAAAAAGCAATTGCAGAATGTCTTGGCACATTTATCTTAGTTTTCTTTGGTACAGCGACAGCTGTTTTAGGAGGCGGGATGGACGGTATTGGTACAACTGGTATCGCTTTGGCCTTTGGTTTGACGATCATTGCGGCAGCATATAGCATTGGTACGATCTCTGGAGCTCATTTAAACCCAGCAGTTTCATTGGGAATGTGGGTCAATAAACGAATCTCAACAATGGATTTGATTTATTATATCGTGGGTCAAATCATTGGTGGTTTGATTGCTTCTTTAGCTCTGCTGTCAATTTTAAATGCATCAGGAAGAGAAACAACGAACCTAGGTCAAAATGGTTTTGGTGACTTTAGCGCATTTGGTGCATTAACTGTGGAAATTATTTTAACATTTATTTTTGTTTTGGTGATCATGACTGTCACAAGTGCGAAAAAAGGCAATGCGAAACTTGCAGGAATCGTGATTGGTTTGACCTTAACGATGATCCACTTAGTGGGAATTCCGCTAACTGGTACATCTGTCAACCCAGCTAGAAGCTTAGGGCCAGCAATTTTTGCAGGAGGAGAAGCATTATCTCAAGTTTGGGTATTTATCGTAGCGCCGCTGATCGGTGGCGTACTTGCAGCTTTAGTTAGCAAATATTTACTTGATACTGAAGAGTAAAACGATAAAAGATGCTTGATAGAGTCATTCTATCAGGCATCTTTTTTTATATGAGCTCATTACATATTTTTAATTCCAGTTTGGTAATGATCAAAAAGTGGGCCAGACAAATCAAACGTAAATGTATTACGATCAACAAGACCAACGACTTCTTGACTTTGATAAAGTTCTATGAGAAATTGAGCCATCTCTTTTGCGGTGTGAAAGGTTGTAAAACCTTTAGTGTAGTCATAAGAGTTTGAACCATTAGCAACTTGAGCAAATTCTGTTTCAGTAGCAGCTGGAGCTAAAACTTTTGCTTTAAGAGGAGAACCTTTGGCCTCAAGCTCCAAGGCAATCGCCTCAGTAAAGGCACTTACATAAAATTTTGTTGCACAATACGTCGCAGCATTCGGAACATTTTTGTATCCGCCAGCAGAAGAAACGTTAATTAACTGGGTATTTTCTTTGTTCTTATAATCTGTGACATAAAGAGAGGATAGTAAAGTTAGGGCTTCGATATTCAAATGCAACATTTGACTAACCTTTTCTAAATCCTGATCAGCCACTGCATGATAGTAGCCAAAACCAGCATTATTGACCCATGTTTCGATGTCATAAATCTTTAAATCATGATACAAATCAAACACATTTTCATTTTGAGCTAGGTCGACAGTTTTATTCACGATCTCAAGGGTCGGATAGTCCGATAAAATTTCCTCCTTCAAATGATCAAGTCGATCTTTCCTTCGTGCAATTAGAATCAAATTTTTTCCTAGTTTGGCAAATGCTTTCGCTGCTTCTAAACCAATTCCTGAACTTGCGCCTGTGATTACGGTGTACTTCATAATATTCCTCCTAATTTAAAAGCTGAAAGAGCTCGGTCAGTCTCGACTGGAAAATAGGAAAAAATGACTGTGACGTTCTTTGTCTCATTCATTTTTTATCTTTTTACCGAGAGGCTAGCTCTTGAAGCTAGATAATATATGGTGATAACGGTCCACTTCGCCTCACCTGTTACCTTGCAAAATCAGTTCGTTTTCTTTATGGTGTTTCAACGCTAAATAAGATATGCTGTGCCAATCTAGCTCATAAAACAAGATAATGCTAAAAAGTAAACTGAGTGGTACAATCGAAGTATACGGTTTAGAGTCGACTCTAAAGCAAGAGAAAATTTAAAAGGGTGTGAGAAAAATGTATACAATCAGTGAATTTGCAAAAAAAATCGGGATTAGTGAACATACGTTGAGGTATTATGAAAAAGAAGGCTTAATCGAGCCCTTAAGAGATGAACATAACTACCGAGTGTATCAGAAAGAGGATCTTGATTGGGCCAATTTTGTGATAAAGCTCAAAAATACAGGGATTTCTTTAAAAGAAATCAAACAATATACCCACTTGAGAAAAATCGGTGATGCAACACTCACAAAGCGTAAAAATTTATTATTGAACCATCGTCAAAAAATTCTAGCTGAATATGAAAAGGTCAAAGGACATCTTGAATTGTTAGATGATAAAATTACGCTATATGATCAGCTTGAAAAAGAGTACAACAAAAAATCCTCAACTGCAGCATTCAATAAGCAATGAATGGCATTTGGGGATTATTCATTTTAAAAAAAGGTAATCGTTTTTTGTGACGTATCGACTGTTGCTTTATCTCCGATTGGAATGGTAAAAATAGGTTGAGTATGGCCAAAATTCATATCATAAATCACTGGAATTTCTCGTAATAGAGGATATTTTGATAAAATAGCTAAAAGTCGTTCTTCTGTCATTTCGGTTTCTTTAGGGAAACGCCCAATCAGCAGCGCTTTCGGATGCTTGACAACCTGCAGTAAAGCGGCCAGACCGCGGGCAAAATCGTGGTAATCATCTTCTTCGGAAGTTTCCACAAATAAAATTGCCTGTTCTAAGTTCGGTAAAAAGCGGGTGCCAAAAAGTAGCTGAAAGGTACTTAAATTGCCGCCATAGCAAATGCCAGTAACAGGGAGTGCTTGATTATAGACTTTCCATTCATTGGTATGCAGTGTACGTGTAGGTTCAGGTAAATACCATTCATCCTGACTCCAAGATTTAGAAGCAGATACTACAAAAGCCGCTTCTGCTGTGGTTGCCTGTAAAAATGCTTGTGTCTGATAAGCCTGAAGTTCATCCATTTGAAAACTTGAAAAATGCGGACCAACATAAGTAAGTAACTTGGTTTTTGTCGTGATAGCATTGCATAAAGCCGTGATGTCGCTATAGCCACAAAAAATTTTAGGATGCCGTTTGATCAACTCAAAATCAAGATAAGGCAGTAATTCGTTACTGTTGAATCCGCCGATTGCAGTTAAAATCCCTTTTACATTTTCGTCAGAAAAAGCTTCATGTAAATCTTTAACTCGGCTCATAATCGAAGAAGAGCCAAGGACATCTTGTTCGTTTGTATGTTCAGAGAACGTGACTTTGAAGCCTAGATCCTTCAATCTTTTCTCAGCTGATTGAATGCCGTAATCACTTAAACGAGAAAAACTATTGGACGGGGCAATGACTCGAATTTCATCCCCAGCATGTAATCGTGGTGCTTTCATTTTATCGCTTCCTTCAAAAAAACTTATTCCTAATTATAGTCAGAAAACCTTTATTTTTGCAAGATGTAGATAAGAAAGAGTAACGACTGCCTTGTCAAAGATGAAACAGTGGACAAAATAAGGTATAATGATAGAGAATATGCTTAGACAATTAAAAGACAAAAGAAAAAAGAGGTGCCTCTTATATGAAAAAAATATTAGTTGTAGATGATGAAAAACCGATTTCGGAGATTGTGAAATACAACCTTACTAAAGAAGGATACGAAGTTTTCACGGCATACGATGGTGAAGAAGCTGTTGAAAAGGTCAAAGAAGTAGAACCAGATTTGATTATCCTTGACCTGATGCTGCCGAAAATGGATGGTCTGGAAGTAGCCAGAGAAGTTCGTAAAACGTATGACATGCCGATTATTATGGTCACCGCAAAAGATTCTGAAATTGATAAAGTCTTAGGTCTTGAACTAGGAGCAGATGATTATGTCACAAAACCATTTTCTAATCGAGAGCTTGTGGCTAGAGTAAAAGCGAATCTACGCCGCGGTGCAACCAATGCCAAAGAAGCGGAATCAACAACTCAGTCTGAATTAACGATTGGAGATTTGACGATTCATCCAGATGCGTATATGGTCTCAAAACGAGGAAGCAAAATCGAACTGACTCATCGTGAGTTTGAATTATTGTATTACCTAGCTAAGCATCTTGGCCAGGTCATGACTCGTGAACATTTACTGCAAACGGTTTGGGGGTATGATTATTTTGGCGACGTTCGAACTGTAGATGTGACAGTTCGCCGTTTAAGAGAGAAGATCGAAGACAGCCCAAGTCATCCAACGTATTTAGTGACGCGTCGTGGTGTCGGTTATTATCTTCGAAACCCTGAACAGGAGTAGTGATTTATGAAGAAAAAAGTTCACTTTTTTCAATCGGTCAATTTTAAGATTGCCTTATCATTTATTTTATTATTGTTGATTGCGATCCAAATTATCGGAGGCTACTTTATTCGTGAACTGGAATCGACAACGATCAATGATTATAAAAAGAATGTTGATTTGCAGGTAACCCAACTAGCAAGTACATTAAGTGCAAAGTTAGGTGAAAAAAATCGAGATCGTACCGAGATCGATGCGAATCTGAAAAAAACATTAAGTGATTTCTCAGCTTCTGAAACGCTGGAAGCTCGTGTCGTTGATGATAAAGGAATTGTGAGAGCAACGAGCGATTTAAATCGACAAGGAACTGTTGGAAAGAAAAATGATTATCGTGATCTGGATGATTTTAGCGTGAAAAAATATCCAGCAATGGATAATGATAGACGAGTATACATCAATGTTCAGCCTATCCAATCCCCGACTGGCGACACAGTCATCGGGGTTCTTTATGTTAAAAGTAATATCGAAGGCAAGTACAAGGAAATTACAGATACGGCTCGGATTTTCTTTACAGCTTCAATTATAGCGGGAGCAATTTCGATTATCGTGACTCTTTTGATTGCCCGCTCGATCACACAACCAATCGGTGAAATGCGAGAACAAGCGCTGCGGATTGCCAAAGGCGATTACACTGGAAAAGTCCAAGTCTATGGAAAAGATGAGTTAGGTCAGCTGGCAGAAACATTCAATCAACTTTCTGAACGGATCGAAGAAGCCCAAGAGACGATGGAAGCAGAGCGCAATCGTTTAGATAGCGTACTGGCTCATATGACAGATGGGGTTATTGCCACTGATCGCCGAGGTAAAGTGATTACAATCAATGAAATGGCCCTGTCTTTATTAAATGTGAAAGATGAAGACGTGATTGGTTCTTCTTTACTGGAATTGTTGGATATAGAAACAGATTATACTTTACGGAAACTGTTGGAAGAGCCAGAAGAAATTTTGATCGACCGTTCCTTATCTACAATGGAAGATGATCAAATGATCATTCGGGTTGACTTTGCGATGATTCGTCGAGAATCTGGCTTTATTACGGGACTTGTTTGTGTGCTTCATGATGTAACGGAGCAAGAGAAAAATGAGCGTGAACGCAGAGAATTTGTTTCCAATGTGTCTCATGAGCTACGGACGCCTCTAACCAGTATGAGAAGTTACATTGAAGCGCTAAGTGAAGGCGCTTGGGAAAATCCTGAAATCGCACCTAATTTCTTGAAAGTTACTTTAGAAGAAACCGATCGGATGATTCGGATGATCAATGATTTGTTGAATCTTTCAAGAATGGATTCTGGTAATGGCGAATTACAGCTGGAATACGTTAATTTTAATGAATTGATCAATTTTGTTTTAGATCGTTTTGATATGATGGTTGAAGCAAACGATAAAAACTATTCGATTCATCGTGAATTCACAAAACGTGATTTATGGGTAGAATTGGATACAGATAAAATAATTCAAGTCTTAGATAACATTTTAAACAATGCAATCAAATATTCTCCTGACGGTGGAGAAATCACCTGTCGCCTGCTTGAAACCCATAACAATGTTATCTTTAGTGTAACGGATCAAGGTCTCGGTATTCCTAAAAAAGATGTCAATAAAGTATTTGAACGTTTCTATCGAGTAGATAAAGCACGTGCACGCGAACAAGGAGGTACAGGGCTTGGATTAGCGATCTCAAGAGAAGTAATCAAGGCGCACAATGGTGCAATTTGGGTGGAGAGTCAGGAAGGTCAAGGTTCTACCTTTTATATATCCTTGCCTTATGAACCTTATGAGGAGGATTGGTGGGAATGAAAATAGCAGAAAAAGTTGTAAGGATTGGTTTGATTTTCTTAGTCCTGCTTAGTATATATTTTTCAGTCAGTATCTGGCTCAGCTCCTCTAAAAAAGAACAACCGATCAAAAATGAGGCCCAACTTGCAGCAACGGTCGTTAATGAACGGCTCGATACGGATGTTTTTTTACCGTTGCGTTTGATTCGTATGCAAGATGGCAAATCAGAAATGAATAATAGTGAAAATTTGATCACGAATATTCAAAATGAAATCAAGCACAGCACATATGGAAAACTAACTCAAATCACTCGTGGTGACTCGCAGCAATTCGAAAAATATCTATCGATGGATCAAGGGCTAGAATTGCTTTATGAAGGGCCTTTTTTGCTAAGTGAATATGTTTCTGTCTATGACTTAGACCTTAAATTGGCCGAGTTTAGCGAAGATGAAATTTTCTTTACTTGTATCCAAATTGATTTAGCGCAAAATAAGATTCGTTTCTTGGATTTTAACCGCAAAGATATTTATGAAGCCCCGATCACGATTGATAGTGATAAAGTGTTAAATTTAATGAACAAGGTTGGTGTACAATACAATCAAATTTTAGAACAGCAGGCGATAGCGGGCAAACATTACTATCTGTCTGAAGATTTAAAAATGAAAAAATATAGTTACATTTTAGCTTCTCAGCCTGTGACTAAATTTCGGAGTGCCTTTTTCACCAATACTGATGATATTCAAACGAATGAAGATAGTAACGATTTGTCTTATACTAGTGGTAGCGAGCGTTTGACGGCAGATGAACAACTAGGCACGATCCATTTTAACGGAAATCTAGAAGCTAGAAATGCGAAAGATACTATTTATTCTGACAGCTTTAATTATATAAAGAAGCTAGGGACAAGCATGGGGAACATTCGTTATTTTGATCGAACCAATGCTGAAATTAATTATCGAACATTTGTAGAGGGTTTTCCCGTTTTTAGTGAAAATGACAAAGGTCAAGTACGAGTGACGATTGGCAATGACAAAGCTGAAAAATCCAGTGTTATGATCGAAACAAGTGTGGATACGATTCAAGTCCCGATTCCTTCTGAGGAGGAAGTTGTTCTAGAAAGTACTGAAAACTTGCTGGAGCAGTTGACTTTAAATGGTGCTGATCCAGATAAAATCAGTTCAACTGTCATTGGTTACACCTGGCATAAAATTGAAGAAATAACTCAAGTTGTCGATCTGACCCCCGAATGGTATATTCGCTACGATGACAAATGGTATCCAGAACGTGAATTACTGGAGCAATTGGCGAATATGGAGGTGGAATAATGGATTTCAAACGAATTGAGTGGATTTTTTTCTTAGCGTTTCTGGGCTTGAATTTATTTCTATTTGGTATTTATCAGGAAGGGTTAAAAGAAGAGAATAATGTCTCTTTTTCTGATCAGACTGATAGCATTGAAAAGCGCTTGGCTAAAGATGGTATCAAGTACAAAGGAACTCTTTCCAGCGAGAAAAAAGAAGGCTACTATCTAAGTGGGGAGCAAACGAATTTTTATGATGCTATTCAACATGAGCGGGAAACGAGAGACCGGAATTTTTTTAAAAATAGTAGCGAATTGATCGATAATTCTGTCACTGTTTATCCGCAGATGAACTCTGCTCAAACCAGTTATTTTATTGATGAAAAAAATGTTGGAAAATCATTAGAAGCTTTTTTAAATGATAAAGATAGTGTATTGTTTGGCGATCAATATCGTTATTTACCTGATTTTTCCAGTTTAGATGGAGAATTTCCAGAGGTGATTGTTTCTCAAGGGTACAAAGATATTCCTTTTAAAGATGATACAGCCCAAATTTCATTAAAATTAGAAAAATCAGATGAGTCTGACGGTATTCACAAAATTTATAAGTATACCCAAACACATATACAAGCGATCGAAGAGTTACGAGATAAGATGGATTTATTCTCTGAACGTGATGCAATCGAAACACTGTATATAAATAATAAGATTCCAAGTAATGCAAAGATCTCATTTATGGAGTTGGCTTATACGAGAATCTATAAAATCCGTGAAAAAAATGTCTACGTACCAGTCTGGTTTGTCGGGATCAAGGCAAGTGGAAGCAACTTGCAGATTGAACAAGTCAATGCCATGAGCAATACGATTATTACAAACAATACTGTGCCAAAGGTGGAAAATCAGTAGTGTTGGATGTATAATAAGTAGCTGTAGACTAATGAAGGGGAGCGAGTAGAAAAATGAGTCAAGAAAAAGCTTTTAATATCAGCATTCTTGCCAGCGGCAGTACAGGTAATTCCCTTTTTATTGAAACGGAGAACAAAAAGCTGCTTATAGATGCAGGATTAAGCGGGAAAAAAATTACATCATTACTGGCAGAAGTTGACCGTAAACCAGAAGATTTGGATGCTATCTTGGTGACCCATGAACATCGTGATCATATTCATGGAGTAGGCGTTCTGGCTAGAAAATATAAATTAGATGTCTATGCGAATGAAAAAACGTGGGCAGCGATGGACCCTTTGATTGGAAATGTAGCTGTTGAGCAAAAGCATATCTTTGATATGGGTAAAGTGCTGACATTTGGTGATATGGATATAGAAAGTTATGGTGTGTCTCATGATGCAGCTGCTCCTCAGTTTTATCGTTTCTTTAAAGATAACCGCTCATTTGTGATGTTGACCGATACGGGTTATTGTAGCGATCATCTTCGGGGAACGATCAAAGATGCAGATGCTTATCTGATCGAAAGTAATCATGAGTTAGAAATTTTACGAATGGGTCCTTATCCGTGGAGTTTAAAGCAACGAATTTTAGGGGATAAAGGTCATTTATCAAATGACGACGGCGCATTGACGATGGCTGATGTAATCGGAGATCGTACGAAGCGGATCTATCTAGGACATTTAAGTAAAGAAAATAACACTAAAGAGCATGCTAGAATGGCGATGGAATCAATTTTAGCTGAAAAAGGTTTAGGTGTGAATTTTGATTTTAATGTTTATGATACCGATCCTGATTCGGCATCAGAATTATTTGCGATTTGATACATTTGGGTAAGGCAAAATTGTTTATCAGTTTTGTTTTACTCTTTTTTTGTTATGCAATGGAAATCTTATAGATCCTTTAATATAGGCTGGCTTGTCTTGTTTTTTTTTGATTGGTGCAGTATAGTTAGTTATATTTTGGAATGTTAAAAAAAGCATCTGTAGAAGATACGATTACGGATGTTATTTTTAGCAGTAGGAGGAATTAGATGTTTCAGTTTTTACCTCATTCAGTGTTGCAAATGGGCACTATTTTTCTATCAATTGTGATTGAAGCGTTACCGTTCGTGATGCTTGGGTGCATAATCTCAGGTGCTTTACACGTATTTTTAACGCCAGAACGCGTTAAAAGGATACTCCCAAAAAATAAATTATTATCAATCCTTGTGGGCAGTATTTTAGGCTTCTTTTTTCCTTCTTGTGAATGTGGCATCGTACCGATCGTGCATCAATTTGTGAAAAAAGATGTGCCTACTTATACGGCGTTTGCCTTTATGATTACAGCACCGATCATTAATCCGATTGTTCTTTTTTCAACCTATATTGCTTTTGGAAATTCTGTGAAATTTGTTATTTGGCGTGTGCTTGGCAGTCTGCTGGTGGCACTAGTCGTAGGTGTGTGGTTAGCATATATCAATAAAGAACCTATCTTACAGCAATCTGCATATGATCATACCTGTGCTATAGAGGAAAAAGAGCAGCAACAGGACAAAGCAACGTTTTGGCATAAAACTTGGTCTGTTTTGACACATGGAATCGAGGAGTTTTTTGATACAGGGCGTTATTTGATTTTCGGTTCATTGCTAGCTGCAGCGATGCAGACTTATTTACCAACAGGAGCGATGCTACAGTTAGGGCATACAAAGCTTTTAGCGATTCTTGTGATGCTCGTTTTAGCGGCTACATTGTCATTATGTTCAGAGGCAGATGCTTTTATCGGCTCGTCGTTATTGAGTTTATTCGGGAATGGACCTGTTGTGGGATTTCTCGTTTTTGGACCTATGGTGGATATCAAAAATTTATTGATGATGAAACGTTACTTTAAAACATCGTTTATGTTAAAATTTGTCGGTATTGTAACAGTAGTTGTCAGTCTGTATGCGTTGGCAATCTAAGGAGGGAAAAGTTGATGCTTCGATTTTTGATTTTAATTGGTTATACGATGTTGATGATGTTTTTACAAGTATCGGGTAGACTAAACCAATATATAAATGTTCATTACCGCTATTTAGCTATTTTATCGATGATCCTTTCTTTTGTCTTGGCGATGGTTCAGTTGATTCTTTGGAATAAAGAAGCGGATAAAAAGACATCTGAACACCATCGTCATGAACAGGAGCATGATCATGGCTTAAATAAGCCGTATCAAAGAGGGATTGCCTATATTTTATTGGCTTTGCCTTTAGTTGTCGGTTTTATGTTTCCAACGGTCAGTTTGGATACTTCGATTGTTGAAGCCAAAGGGTTTAATTTTCCGCTAAGTAAAGAGTCTGTTGGTGACCCTGACGTAGAAACTCAATATTTAAAACCAGATACTAGTATTTATTTTGATAAAACTGATTATGAGAAACAAATGAAACAAGCACTAACACAATATATTAAAGATGACAAAGTGACTGTTACAGACGAAAATTATTTAGAAGTAATGGAACTGATCTATAATTATCCAAGTGAGTTTATTGGAAAAACGATTACGTATAAAGGGTTTGCTTTTAATTCTTCACAAAATGAAGAAACAACTATATTTGTTTTCCGTTTTGGGATTATTCATTGTGTGGCGGATTCTGGAGTCTTTGGATTATTGACACATATGCCTGAGGGACAGAACTTTAAAAATAATGACTGGGTGGAATTGACGGGAACGATTCATTCAGGTTATTATGCACCGTTTAAGCGAGAAATTCCGATGGTAGATGTTACGAAGGTAAAAAAAGTTGAAGAACCAAAAAATCAATATGTTTATCGTTCATTTTAAATAGAAGCTCGGACTAAAAAATTCATGAATGATTGTCTGATAAGCGTTAGCTGTATAAAGAAATCATCGTAAAACTATATAGGTCCTGACACATGATGCAAAGAGTTATACATCATGTGTCAGGACCTACTATTTTAACGATTGATTCTAAAAGTGTAAGCTACTTACTTTTCCCAAACCAATTGATACTCTAGTTCACCAGTGTTATCTACTTGTTCAGCGACTTGTTGAAAGTCTTGTTTTAAGTAGAAATCGAGAGCTTTTTGGTTTTTAGCATAGACGGAAAGGTTTAACGTATTATATTTAGATTTGACTTCATTTAAAAGTTTTTTGCCAATGCCTTGTTGGCGGTGTTCACTGATGACAAATATTCCAGCAATATAGGTTCCAGTAATACCAAGAAAGGCAAGGATCTTCCCTTCTTGACTATAGGTGTAAAGAACCGCTTGAGGCAGTTGCTCTCTTACGAATGCAAGATTTTCTTGCCAATAGGAGGCAGGAATAAAAGAATGCGCTTCTTTATTTGCGTTCAGCCAAATCGATAAGATTTCCTCTAATTCTTTAGTTGTTAGGTTTTCCATTTTTTTTATCATCGTTGATATCCTTTCTGATTGAGTTTATGAAAGAATAGCTAATGCACTCATCAAGCCACCTCCTTGCTTAGTTTCTAAACTGTTACTTTTCTTCTTTTTTTCGAATCAAACTCACTATGTCCCGCTTTTCTCTAAAATTGCGAATGTTATGATTCAAGACCTCCGATAAGACTAGACCTAAAGCAATTGCGCCGGCAATCATAATGGCTTGGACAGTAGAATAAATAG
This sequence comes from Enterococcus silesiacus, assembly GCF_001886225.1. NCBI lineage: Bacteria > Bacillati > Bacillota > Bacilli > Lactobacillales > Enterococcaceae > Enterococcus > Enterococcus silesiacus. Next base: position 163,834 of record NZ_JXLC01000002.1, read on the forward strand.
CGGTTTCGTATTGACCGATCACTAAATTTCGAACGGCTTGGTAGGCTAGACCACCTGGGACTAAAGGGACCATTCCAGGAATATTGAAAATGGTAACAGGGAGTTTCAGAGTTTTGGAAAAGCCAAAACTGACTGCAGCCACACCCAAAGCACCTAATAAGGAGCCTAGTGCTGCGTTTGCACCTAGTTGAACGGCTAACCAATAAAGCATCCAGCCAGAAGCGCCAGACAAACCACAAGCGGCTAATGAACGTCTAGGCACGTTCGTAATGATAGCATAGGCTGCTGATGCTAAAAAACTGAATGAAAATTGAACGAGTAGATTGACCATATGACACCTCCAAATTCTTATAAATGGGAGGGATTAAATCCCTAAAGCTAATTCTTAATAAAATAATTGGAACACAAAAGCTATTGCAAAGCCGATCATTGAAGCAGTCATCATTGCTTCAGTTCCTCTGGAAACACCAGAAAGATAATGCCCCGCTAGTAAGTCACGTAATGCATTAGTGATCTGAACGCCTGGAACTAGCGGCATCACACAACCGATAATTATCATATCTTGATTAACGCCTAATCCAATCTGACTGCTTAAAAGAGCTGCACAGCCGATAAAAAAAGCAGCTAAAAATTCAGAAAGAAACTTGATGCGCAAAATTTTTAAACTTGAATAATAAAGAATATAGCCGAAGCCTCCGATCAGACAGGTCAAAAACAAATCTGACCAAACACCGCCAAATAAAATCATGATTGTTCCGCTGACAACAGCTGCACTGATAAATCTCAGCCATAAGGGGAAAAATTTTCGCTCTTGCTCTAAGTCTTTAAGCTGCTCTAAGAGTTCGTCTAATGTATATAATCCAGTTACATATTCTCTGGAAAGCTGATTGATCCTTGAGACTTTTTCTAAATTGATCGAACGATTTAAAATTTGCACCATACGAATGGTTGAAGTGCCGTCTAGTCCTACGAAGAGCCCTGTTTGGGTGACATAACTGACCAAGCGATAATCTCCCGAGGCCAAAGCAATTCGGCTCATGGTATCTTCCACCCGATACATTTCGGCATCACTTTCCAGCATGATCTTTCCTGCTAACAAGCAGGTTTCTAAGACTTTTTCGATATCAATAGTTGCCATTTATTTTCCTCACTTTTTCGTTCAATCATTTATCTATGATAAGTATAGTTGATTCTGGTTGGAAAAAATAGCGTAGAGTTGTAAAAATATCAAACCAGAGTGATCAAATTGCACAAAACAATGATTATTCAAGTGCTTTTTGTTTTTGATGAATAGTGGAAAAATAAATTATCCCTTTCTGATTTCTTATCGTATAATAAAAAAAGTATGAAATGATAGAATGATTGGGAGGAATAGGATGATTTTATTGGGTTCATTGATTAATGGGTTAGCAATTATCTTTGGCAGTTTATTAGGCGCAGTTTTGCGCAATATTTCAGAACAAATGAAAGATACTGTCACAAAAGGCATTGGTTTAGGGGTACTAGTATTAGGGATTCAAATGGCTTTTAAAACATCTTCTTTTATAGTGATCCTGATCAGTTTGTGTTTAGGTGCGATGTTTGGAGAGCTTCTGAGAATTGAAGATAGAATGAATCGATTTGGCATAAAGCTAGAAAAACGATTTGCGAAACCAGACAGTAATTTTGCAGAAGGATTTGTAACAGCTTCACTGATTTTTTTGATTGGATCGATGGGAATCATCGGGGCGATTGAAAGTGGTGTTGCAAATAATCATCAAACACTATTTACAAAAGCTGTAATGGATGGTTTTATGTCGATCATGTTGAGCGCAACATTAGGTGTTGGAGTGCTTTTTTCAGCCGTGCCTGTGTTTCTGTATCAGGGGGGTATCGCGTTACTTGCTAGTGTTTTGATGCGTTATATTCCTAATGAGTTATTAGACTTACTGATGGGAGAAATTAGTTCTATTGGTGGTTTGATGATTTTAGCTATCGGTTTGAATATAATGGGGCTTACCAAAATCAGAGTGTCTAATTATTTACCAGGAATTATACTATTGATTGGAATTATTACACTACAATTTTATCTGTAACAAACAAGAATTTTTGCGAAATTAAATCAAATGATGACAGACAGTTGTCACTATTTTAATGTTAAGATTATTTCATAAAGAGAAAGGTGTGATCGAATTGACGATTCAGTTAATAGAAAAAACAATCAAAGGTAAAAAAATTCGCACGAATAATAACCGTTTAGACGAAATTATTGCATTGTGGAGCAGTGTTCCTCAAATGGATTTGGCGGGTGAATTTTTCGCGGTTTATTCGAACTATGAAAGTAATTTTAAAGGAAATTACGACTTATTAGTAGGGAATGAACAAGCTGATTTTCTAGAGAGTTCCGTTATTCGGGCAGGGCAGTATGTTGAAATTCCAGTAGCCGTTGGCAGCCCTGAAGGTGTGGGAGAAGCTTGGCAGAAGATTTGGAAAGATGAAGCATTAGAAAAAAAACGTACTTATTTGACAGATGTGGAACATTATAAAGAGGATGGAACGGTGACGATTTATCTTTCTGTATAGTGATTGAGAATGTAAAGAATTTAAATAGCCTGTAGAAAAACGCAAATAAGTTTTTCTACAGGCTATTTTTATTCAAAATATGATGAATATAGTTGTGTGTAATGAATAAATATTTATTATTTGACTATAAATTAATAAAAAACCGTTGACTTGTTTGGGGAGAGAACTTATAATATGAAAAACAACACTCGTTTGAAAAAAATAAAAAGAAGAGAAGTGAAGCAAATGAAGGTCTCAATTGTTGGTGTAACAGGTTATAGCGGGTTAGAACTTTTACGATACCTTAGACAGCATCCATTCGTCGAAGTCGTTTCGATCCATAGTTCTTCGATGAATAAAAAATCACTGGAAACAATCAATCCGCATTTGCGGCAGCTCATTTCTTTGCCTCTTGAACAAATCGATCCAAAATCAATCATGAAAAAAAGCGACCTAGTTTTTCTTGCAACACCTTCAGGGATTTCTAAAGAGTTAGCTTTACCATTTGTGGAAGCGGATTTTCCTGTCATCGATTTATCGGGAGACTTTCGCCTAAAAGAAATTGGTGAATACGAGACCTGGTATGGCCAGTCTGCTGCTCCAATGAATATAATTCAAAAGTTCGATTATGGTCTAGCAGAATATCGAGAAAAACCCCGATCAAAATGGATCGCTAACCCGGGCTGCTATGCGAGTGCGGCAGAATTATCTTTAGCCCCTTTATTGAAGGAAGATAAACTAGTATTAGATTCTATCATCATTGATGCCAAGTCAGGTGTTTCTGGTGCAGGTAAAGGATTATCTCACAGCACTCATTTTTCTGAAACACATGACAATATGACGCTGTACAAAATGAATAGTCATCAACATATTCCTGAAATCGTCCAGCAATTAAAAAAATGGACGCCAGCTCTTAAAGCAATACAATTCTCTACATCTTTGATTCCAGTAACAAGAGGAATTTTTTTAACAGCCTATGCCAAATTAAAACAACCAATTTCTGACGAGAAATTAGTTCAGCTGTACCGAGCCCATTTTGAAAATAGCCCCTTCGTAAGGATTCAAGAAGTCGGCTGTTATCCTGTGCTTAAACAAGTGATTGGCTCAAATTATTGTGATATTGGACTGGCTTATAATACACAGACGAATATAGTCACCGTGGTCACAGTGATCGATAATTTAGGCAAAGGAGCTGCAGGCCAAGCCGTTCAAAATCTAAATATCTTTGCCGGATTTGATGAACGATCAGGATTAGATTATTTACCGATCTATCCATAAAATAAGTGATAATTAAATAAATTGAATAATGGCATGATAAAAAATAAAGGGAGCGACAAACATGAAGAAGGTTATCGTTATAAAAATGGGTGGAGTAGCTAGTGACAATTTAACAGAAGCTTTTTTTAAACAGATCAGTCATTGGCAAAAAGAAGGGAAAAAAGTTGTTATTGTTCATGGCGGCGGACATTACATTTCTGAGATGATGCAACGTTTAAATGTACCAGTGGTCATCCAAGATGGATTGCGTGTAACAACTGCTGAAACATTAAAGATCACTCAAATGGTTTTGATTGGGCAAGTACAACCAATGATCACAGCTCATTTTCAACAGGAAGGGTTCTCAGTCGTAGGGCTAAATGCGTCTTGTGGCCAGATTATTACAGGTTCTTTTCTGGATAAGAATACATTAGGCGCAGTTGGTGAGGTCAATCAAGTGGATACCGAATTGTTAGAGCATTTACTTAAAACCAAGCATATCCCGATCATTGCACCACTTGGATTAACGAAAACAGGTGAATGGTTGAATATCAATGCTGATCATGTTGCCTGCAAAGTAGCGGAAGAACTGAAAGCTGAAAAGCTTTACCTGTTAACCGATGTTCCGGGTGTAAAAAAAGAAAATCAGTGGCTAAAAGAACTCTCTACTAGTGAAATTCCTAAACTAAAAAAAGAAAAAATCATTAAAGGCGGAATGTTGCCGAAATTGGAAAGTGCTGTTGCAGCGATCAAAGGCGGTGTCAAAGAAGTTCACATTACCAATCAACTTCAACATGCTGGCACCATTATCAACGCGAAGGAGGTTTTTGTATGAGCTACTTATTTCCTAATTATCAAAGAAAAGAATTAGAAATGATGGAAGGTTTCCAAAATACATTAATCGATCAAAATGGGAAACACTATCTTGATTTTACTAGCGGCATTGGCGTAATGAACTTAGGTTATAATGATCCTGAGTTAAATCAAGTCTTACAAGATCAGTCCAAACGATTATGGCATACACCTAATTTATATGAAAATCATTTGCAAGAGCAAACCGCTGAAAAGCTAGCAAAGGGAAAAGAGTATGTCAGCTATTTTTGTAATAGTGGTGCAGAAGCCAACGAAGCAGCGATAAAATTAGCCCGTAAAGCAACAGGTAGAAGTAAAATCATTACCTTTACTAATTCTTTCCATGGTCGAACATATGGCGCGATGAGTGCGACGGGACAAAATAGTATCCATCAAGGGTTTGAACCGTTAGTACCAGACTTTACTTATGTCCCATTTAATGAACTTGAGCCGTTAAAGGCCGTAGTCGATCAACAAACAGCGGCCGTCATGTTGGAGTTGATTCAAGGTGAAGGCGGTGTTGTACTAGCAGATGAGCAATGGGTTCAAGCGGTTCAGTCGCTTTGCCACGAGTTTGGAGCTTTATTGATCATCGATGAAATTCAAACAGGAATTGGGCGGACAGGGACTTTTTATGTTTATGAAAATTATCAAGTTGAACCAGATATTTTTACTTTAGCGAAAGGGCTGGGCAATGGCATACCTGTTGGGGCAATGCTTGGAAAAGCTTGTCTGGCAGAAAGTTTTGGCCCAGGCAGCCATGGCTCGACTTTTGGCGGTAATAAATTGGCTATGAGTGTTGCATGTAAAGTGGTTGAGCGTATCGATCAAGAAAACTTTTTGCAAGATGTTCAAAACAAAGGGCACCAACTATACACAGGTTTAAAACAAATAGCAGAAAATAATCCACTGATTAGATCTGTTCGCGGTAAAGGACTAATGCTGGGGATCGAGCTAGTTGATCAAGATACAGTGAAGTCTATGATGGATCAATTAGAAGCTGAAGGGCTACTTGTATTAAAAGCGGGGCAAAATGTCTTACGACTGTTACCACCGTTAACGATCACGGAAGAGGAAGTGGATCAAGGTCTGGAAATAGTTGAAAAAGTCTTCAACAGTTTATCACAGGCGGATCTTTAAAAAGGAGAAGGACAAATGACAAATTCGATGTATGGTAAAAGTGTTTTAAATTTAACGGAGCTATCAAAGGAAGAATTTCTATCGATCATTGAACTGGCTATTACAATGAAAGCTAAACCTGAGGACTATCGTGGTGTTTTGGCAGGAAAAATTTTAGCGATGATTTTTGAAAAAAATAGTACTCGAACTCGTGTTTCATTTGAGGCTGGTATCATCCAACTTGGGGGACAAGCAATTGTTTTAGATTCTAAAAGCACTCAAATGGGGCGCGGAGAACCTATCAAAGATACTGCAAAAGTTATGTCTAGCTATGTGGATGCTATCATGATCCGTACCTACTCAGATCAAATGGTTGCTAAATTAGCTGAGGAAGCATCCGTCCCTGTGATCAATGGGTTAACAGACCATCATCATCCATGCCAAATACTAGCAGATTTTCAAACGATTTATGAACAAAAAGGAAAACTAGAAGGAATCAAATTGGCCTACATCGGGGATGGAAATAATATGGCTCATTCATTTTTGATCGGCGGCAGTTTGGTGGGAATGGATATTAGTATCGCAACACCTGTTGGATACGAACCCAAAGCAGAGTTTGTTGAAAGCGCTAAAAGGAATGCAAAAGCAAGTGGCAGCAAAATCCAAATCACTAACGATCCAGAGCAAGCAGTGAAAGATGCTGACGTTTTAGTAACCGATGTTTGGGCCAGTATGGGAGATGAATCTGAACAAAAAGAGCGGGAGACAGTATTTAAATCATTTCAAATCAATAATCGACTAGCAGTTCAAGCAAAAAAAGATTATCTGTTTTTGCACTGTCTACCTGCCCATAGAGGAGAAGAAGTCTCAGCAGATATTATTGATGGAACGCATTCTGCCATTTATCAAGAAGCTGGTAATCGTCTTCATGCACAAAAAGCGTTGCTTGTGAAACTCATGACCAACTTATAATACATTAGAATGACACGAAACGATATTTTCGTTTCGTGTCATTCTATTCTTTTTGAAAAGCATACATAGACCATTGATTCGTTGTATGATGAGCATACAATAAGAAGTTATGGTCAGATAGATAAGCGTTGAAATCAGCCGGTTTTTTAAACTTGGGTAAAAAGTAATTGATTTTTGCAGTTTCACAGGAAAAAACAACTATCCCTTTATGTTTTAGAACCCGATTTATTTCAGATAAGGCTTTATCCAAGTCATTCCAATGGAAATGTGTTTGAAAAGCGGTCACAAAATCGAATGTTTCAGGAGCAAAACCTAAGCTATGGACATCCATTGTTTCAAAGTTAAGATTTTTATTTTGAACATACTTTTTTGCTTGTGTGATGGCGTCTTTGGAAATGTCTATACCTGTTACAGATAATGCGTTTGCTTGATCTAAAAGATATCGGCTAGAAACACCATTACCTACACCAATATCCAGAATCGTCATTTGATCACTTAAAGCAACTTTTGTCATCGTCCATTTTACTAAGGGAAGGTACACACGATTCCAAAGTCGCATCATCAAAATACCAATATATCCAGTTGGCGTTTTTGATTGTTTTAGTAAAATCAAAAACAAACAAATCAATAACAGGAAAATACAACAGATGATCCAAATTAACATAAAAAAACTCCTTTACTCTATACTCAAACCTTCTAAGTTAGTATACATTAAAAAAATAGGTGTTAGAAAAAATAGTGAGAAATTTTTTTCGAATTTTGGGCTAAAATGAATTTATTCGTCCGATAATCCGTCTATTCTGGTAAAATTAAAGGAAATCTTTAATATATAGTAGAAAGTGTTAAGTTTTGTTTGTAGTTTTGGCTTGTTTTTAGTAGAATGGTACTGTATGAATAGAATATAAGTGAGGTGTAGATAAATGGGTTTTACAGATGAAACTGTACGTTTTGATTTTGATGACAGCCGTAAGAAGGAAGTAAGTGAGACTCTGGCTACTGTATACAAGGCTTTAGAGGAAAAGGGATATAATCCGATCAATCAGATTGTGGGCTATTTACTTTCTGGAGACCCGGCCTACATTCCTCGTTACCAAGACGCTCGAAATTTGATTCGTCGTCACGAACGGGATGAGATCATGGAAGAGCTGGTTAAATATTACTTATCTGATCATGGAATCACTATTCGATGAGAGTAATGGGACTTGATGTCGGCTCAAAGACTGTGGGAATCGCCGTCAGTGATCCGTTTGGCTGGACTGCACAAGGCATTGAGATTATTCGGATCAATGAAGAGCAGGAAGAATTTGGCTTTGAACGGTTAGCTGAATTAGTCAAGGAATATGAAGTGACCCGCTTTGTTGTGGGATTGCCGAAAAACATGAATAATTCGATTGGACCAAGAGCAGAAGCATCAATGGCTTATGGCAAGCAGATAGAAGATCTGTTCCAAATACCTGTTACCTACCAAGATGAACGTTTGACGACAGTTCAAGCAGAACGAATGTTAGTTGAGCAAGCGAACACTTCTAGAGCGAAGAGAAAAAAAGTGATTGATAAAGTAGCTGCTGTCATGATTTTACAAAATTATCTAGATGGCGCTGGCAATAAAATTTAAATGACTTGTTAGAAAACAAGTGTCAGATAAAAGGAGAGCATAATAATGGCAGAAGAGCATAACCACGAACATGATCACGAAGGACATGAACACATTACTTTAGTAGATGAACAAGGAAACGAAACATTATATGAAATTCTTTTAACCGTTGACGGACAAGAAGAATTTGGTAAAAATTACGTTCTCCTTTATCCAGCTGGTGTTCCAGAAGAAGAAGATGTTGAATTACAAGCCTATGCTTACATCGAAAACAACGAAGGAACAGAAGGCGAATTACAACAAATCGAAACAGACGCTGAATGGGACATGATTGAAGAAGTGTTCAATACATTCATGGCGGAAGAAGAAGAATAGAGCTAAAAAGTGAGCTAAGCCCTTGATACATAAGGACTTAGCTTTTTCTGTTAATTCAGTGAATGCCATTAGTTAAAAATTTAAGTGATTTACTAGTTTTTCAACTGTTTTTTCTTTTGATTCTTGTGACAAGTGGCTATTATTGATCATACAATAGGCCGTTCTTATCCAGACACATACAGTTTACTTAGTTATCAATTTAGCACGGACTTTTTAAATGCTTTAGATAGCGAGATGGGTAAAAGAGGAGTATAGTTATATTTAAAACCGTCGTAGTTATGACGTTTTTTTATTATTGTCTAATATAATCAACTTAGTACGATTACGTGTAGTTTTGGTAAACTAAAATAAAAAGGAGTCGAGTGATTATGTTTACTAACCTAGTGAATCTATTTTTTGATGCTGAAGGATCTTTCCAATGGGCAAGCATTGCAGCAGGTATAAGTTTGATAGCCGCTGGTATCTCAATCTGGGGAACATTTAGAAATAACAAAATTCAGAAGGAGATTAATCAACAGAATATTGATGCTAACTTAAAATCAAAGGCTCGTCTTGAATGGATAAACAATGTGAGAAAGGAAACTTCTGAGCTTTTGAGCTTATCTGGTAGAAGACAAGCATATACATACAAATTAGAAAATCTATATAAAATGGGTGACTATTCTGATGTAGAAATAAAAGAGATAGAAAAGTTAAATGTGGATATCTTTGAGGTAAGTAATAGTATAACAACACAGCTATATAAATTAAAATTAATGTTTGGACCGGAAAATGGTGAAATTTTAGAAGATGAGTACGGGCTGATTATGAGGGGGCAATGGGAGCAACTAGAATTATTCACTATAGGTACAAATTCCTATCAAAACGAGTCAAAAATGAAGGAATTAATAGATAAGTTGAGAGAAAAGGAGACAAATAAAGGTAAGAACGAAATAATAGTTGGTCTTATAAATATAATAATTCTATCGGTAATGTATGATCCAAAATTATTTGAGAGGTAAGTAAAAAAAGCTGAAGAGGAAAAAAGACCAGTCAATTTTCGTACGTATCAAATTTATATACTGACTAAGACGTTGGGCAATATAATGCGATTGTACATTAAAATTGAATGGGACTTAGCCAAAAAAGGAAAATAGAAAGAAAAGCCTTTATTCTTGAAAGTTATTTTACTTAAGAAAAGATTGAATTTGAATCAAAGACAACAACCCTTTCAACTAAAAAAACACTTTCTCATCTTTAATTCCTTTTTCCCACTCAACCCTAATGAGTGGGTATTTTTTGGTTTCATATTTAAACAGTTCATACTTGTAGTAAATTGTAGTAGATCGCTGCATCTTTCTTTTTCAACGCTATATGTAAAGTGGCCGGTCGTAAATTAGGCCACCTCAAGATGATAGACTAGGTATTTTCTAGTTCGTTTCATGTACGCCGTTTTGTCGGATATGAACAATAATGTTCAAAACTTCCTTTACTATCAGTGTCGGATAATTTTGACCTATAGCTTGAAGAGTCGCCAAAATTAGTTAGTCCTAAAATAGCTGAGGGGAAAAGTTCCCTGACCTAACAGAGTTAATCACAAAAATGTGATAATTTATTGTATATGAGTAAGTTAGACTTAGATCACCTAATGAATTGTTAGGTCATAATAATTAACCAGTGGGGAAATCGCGCTGGTAATGTGTAACGCTCACAAAAGTGTGATGGTAAGCATAACGCCTAATTTAAGAGGATCTGTCCAGAATTGGACAGATGTTTATATAGGGATCGTCCGGAAAACTGAATAAGTATTGTTCAGATATGACGGATGATGCATCACTACTTAACCGATATTTTCGGAGTAATTAAGAATGAGCTAGGTTACTCAAAGTAACGCAGCTAACAAGGTATCTAAATGATACTTAGTTACTGAACTAGGTAGAGAACTTTTACCAAGCCGCGGAAAAATTAAAGTACAAGAAAAGGAGATAGCCGTTAAGCTGTCTCCTTGTTTTTTATTCTAAATTAAAATCTATATCGCTATAATCTACGCAGCCGTTTGTTTTAAAATGTAATCCCGAAGTATAGGCTATATTATAATACATTGTAACGGGAGAATAATTAGTTATACGATAATTTTCTCTACCTTTAGTTATTACGTCTTTCAGTGCATCATCGGTAGCAGGAGACGATTTAAGTGTAATTTCTTTGTCATCATTTAACATTAAATCTTCTTTTTGAAAAATTTCGTTTCCGTAACTTCCATAATGCTCTAAATTATAGTAATCATTATTCTTGTTGTTTGGTTTTACCTTAAAAAGTACTTTTGTAGCAAATTTAGTTTGATTTGTACTTTCTAAGTAAAAAACTCGGCTTTCTAATGGGCTTAGGACTAGTTTGTGCCTAACGATTGTTGCTCTTGTAGTTGGTCTCATAACTGATTCATCAGCATTTGCTGTCTTAGTTCCAACGAACACCCCGACTGCTACCATACAACTTGCGACTAACAAACTTTTCTTTTTCATAAAATAAATCACTCCTTATCATTTGTAATTAAAATTTAACACAAAGAAAGTAATGGTACAATAGTTAATTAATATTTAGACTATTGTTTAATGAATATTGTAAGCCGTTTACGTTAACCATCTTGCTATAATAGGGATTTATCTTTGATTGGTTCTACTAGATTGCTTGTTGGTTTGAATGCTATTATATCAGTAATAAGGTGACTAAATGAGGTTTACAATACTCAAAAAAGAGAAAAGTTGAAAAGCGGTAATTTTATAAGGGAAGAGTTGCACCGTTCTGCTGCAGATAGTAGGGTGTACCTTTAGGTACAGGGGTGTGATCCACCACCATCTTTGTTCTAATGTAGCGAAACACGACTTTTCATCGTTGGAACCCAACGGCAAGCGAGAACGAAACATTCGCTCTTAGATACTGTCCCATCTGGGTTGGTATCTAAAAACTAAAAAACTACTTATGTTCATACTATATGAAACGGATGATATGATGAGAGCGCAAAAGTGCGCCATCAACCAGCGGAGATTTGGCTTGTTAAGCGTGTTCAATTCATCTGGCCAAAGTTATTACATACTATGAGTGATAGTAGACGGATTTTTTTAAAAGTAGATTTCGGAAAAGAGATATCTCACAGTAAATCTATATAGCTATTTTTTCTTACTCTTGGTATGATTGTGTAAAAAGGAGAATTAGATGAGCAACTATTATTATTTAGTGAAAGAAACATCGAAAGCTTACGGACTATTAAGCTGGGTAGATAAAGTTCTTTACTATTTCATTATGATCATTGGGTTCATATCAGCAATCGGCTTTTTTAATGAATCTCAAAGCTATAATCAAAGCGAGACAATGGGATTGACTTATATAATATTAGGAGCAGCGAGCTATTTTGGATCAAAGTATTGGAGGAATAAGATAGCAAAAGAAAGATGGCTAAAAACAAAAGGATTTTCTGAAGACGATATATTAAATATCAATTCAATTGATGCTTTAATTGATGAGCTAGAAAAAAATTTGAGTAGTTTGAAAACTGTGTCTCAATGGGCGGTTGGAGTATTGACAACATTACTTGTTTTAATAAGTACGCTGATGGGCAATGCTATTTTTAAATTTATTGATATAGCTCTAAAAATCCTGAAAGATGAAGATATAAAAATGATATCAGATATGTTTGTTAAAGAATATAATAATTCGGGATCCTCTATATTTGAAATTATTTTTGGTAATGCTGGAAACCTTCTTTTATTATTTGTGTTTCCGATAGCGATAGGTTATCTACTGTTTTCAACGGTATCATTTATACGAAAACAAGTTTTAGGAGTACTTTATGATGTAAGATATCATTTTTTATTGCATTTTGATAAAAAAGATAATGATATTTAGAACTATGTATAGCGCCTAGGCTAATGAAAATTTTAGTGAAATTCAACGGAAAAATAGAAAATGAGCTTATAGCTATTTGACGTCATAAGTTTATTTTTTTTATGCTTATAATATTGGGAACTGAATATTTTATTTATGTCTATTTGTTAGTATAATTTATTTAAATAATAAGGAGAGAATTGAATGAAGAATGAATTGGATAAACATTTGGTCGATCTTAGTGAAGAAGAAGAGAAAGAGCTTATAATAAAAAATAGTAAATCAACTGTAAAATCAGTTGGGAAATCTGCTATTTCAAACTTAACCGGGGGACTTATAGACACTTTTCTATGTGTATTCGAGGCGGAAAATGAACTTAATGAAGAAATTCGAAAAAGAAAAATAGAAAACTTGATTTCTACTTATATAACAAAGAATAATAATCATGAAAAAAAGTTAGAGAAAATTAAAGAATGTATTTCTTTACCATATAATTACATGCTAATTCAAGAGAGCATAAAAATTTTTGATGAAAAACCTTATGATGAATTAAGAACATCTAATATTGCGGGAATTATAGATAGAATTTGTTCAAAGAAAATAGAATCACCAAGTCAAGATTACTATGATTTTATTAACCTATTGCATTATACTCGTATATTATCTCCTTATTCTATGAAGATACTAAAGGATATAAGAGGAAGAAATGGGATCCTACAAAAAATACAATACAAAACAGAAGACGGGAACTTTTCTGGATCAGAAGATGGCGTATTCAGTAGATTTATTCAACCATATCAAAATAAAGATAACTTTAATGGTTATAGGCTAGGTATGGCAGAGCTAGTTAATGGTGGACACTTGAATATTCATCCTTCTGAAGATAATAAATATCTTTACATAAGTATTCCAACGGCTACTAAAATTTTGATTTTATATATAACTGGAAAAGTATGATGATTCAATAATTAAGGATAAAAAGCACCTATTGATGGTGTGGTTTTGTGTCTGTTTTTATGTATAGCGCACCACGCTAATGAGAATTAGTGAATGCCAAAATGAATGCCATTAAGAAAATGGTTAATGATATTCGGTGATTGACTATGAATATTTTCTTTTTAAAAGTCACCAAATGACGATAGATAAAACGTTATGAAACGCTATCGTCATTCATGGCGGAAGAGGAATAGAATTTAATTGAGAGCTGAGTCCACGATTTATAGGACTCAGCTCTCTTATTTTACCTAATAGCATAAATGAAGAACTTCGCAGGATTGATCATACAGACAATTATAATTACCTTTAATCGTTTTCTCATATTTATATTTTATCTAGCATGTGCTAAACTTAAGGGGCAGAAAATAGAGTTTAAAAATCTGAGCAAAAAGAGTGATCGAAGTTTATGTGATCACTTAAAAATAAACCATTATATAATACATAGACTCAATGTTGCTGTTGAAATAATAAGTGTGATTGAATTTGAAATTAAGGTGGTGAAGAAACAAATGAGCTCAATTCATGATTACGAAATAGATAGTTATAGTGTTGATTTCAAAAAGAATATGCTAATAATGAATGTCTCTTCTAATCAATACAAAAAACAAATTATATTTTATGATGTTTTTTGCTATAGATTTTATGAAGAAATGCCATACAGTATCATCTTTGATCTGGAAGAAAGACCAATAGAAAGTTTCTATACTGAGAATAAAGAGTTGTTGATCCAAACGAAAAATTATGTATGGCCAATAATGTACGATTCATTGCAAGAGCTTGCAGCAAAAATAAAAGATTCAAACCTACATTACCAAGTACTCACTTCGTCTTATGGATTAAACGGCTGGATTTTAGCTGAACGAGTCGAAATTGTTACTATTAAGTAAAAGATTGTAAAATCGAAACAATGGTTTTATCAAGTGCTCGATGCACCATAAAAAGGAGTTTAGCTATGAAAAAAATGATTATTTTATGCAGTACATTACTAGCAATTGCACTGACAGGTTGTTCTTTGGCTAAAAAGAATAATTCGTCCATCGATCCCTCCAATGATACAAGGACTACTTCTGAACAAGAACAAGTAAGTATTTCCCAAAAGGAATACACCGCTCTTGTAGGACTGTGGGAATGTTTAGATGAGGCAGGCAAAGGTGACGAAGTATCTATCAAACAAAACGATGATGGATTAACGATTCAATACGCTGGTGAAGAGGAGACCGCGACAAAATTTATCGAAAAAAAATCAGAAAAAAATAGCATCTATTTTAGATTTGAAAATAAAAATAATGAAATGGCCTACATGATCGATTTAAAAGCAGACGGAATGATCATCCTTAATCGAGGAACCACTAATGCTGAAATGACAGGTGAAAGTAAGCCGATGGAATATAAAAAAATAAAAACTACTACTGCTGAAAAACCAACAACTGATAAAGGAGAAGCCAATTTTACTTTACAAGTAATAAAAGAAGAAATAGAAAAAACTGGAAACTTTGAGATGTTCAAAAAAGAACCAGATTTTGAGGATGATAATTTTAAAGTATTAGCGATTCAAGAAAGTGATGGGTATAGTTTTATTAGTGGGCCTGATAATGGAGAACCTGCAGCGGTTGTTCAAGATGAAAGCGGCAATACAATTCGGGAAGACAATCCATCTACTGACCCTAGAGCTACAACACTTAAAGAGGCAAGAGAATTGATTGAGACATTGAAAAACAACCAATTAAATCAGGAGTAAGTGGTTGTGTAAGCCTGTCTCCATATAAAACAAAGAGCTAAAATTCTGTATAGAGTCTTAGCTCTTTGTTTTATATTCACTTCTCGACTTCACTTTTCTCCTTCTGATAATACATCGAAAGAATCAATCCGATCCCAATAAAATTAGCCAAATAAGCTGTACCACCTTGGCTAATAAAAGGCAAAGGAATTCCCGTCAAAGGCAGCAAACCAATATTCGAACCAATATTTTCAAGGATATGGAACAAGAAATACATAATAACACCAGTTGTGATATACGCGTAAAATTCACGTTTGGCATTTAGCGTACAGATCAACATTTGATAAATCAGATAGAAGAACAGTAGGATCAACGAACACGTTCCTACAAACCCATAGGCTTCTCCAATCACAGTAAAAATCATATCAGATTCTCTAACAGGCACGTATGTCCGCAAATTTGTCAGACCTTTTCCTAGCATCTCACCAGATCCGATAGCCGTTAAGCCACGTACCTGTTGAAAGGAGATTGAATCTGCATATTCAAAAGGGTTAAGCCACGCGTGGATTCGATTAAATTGATAAGGTTGGAAATGAAAAAAGGAAAGGATTTTTTGCCCTTGTTCAGTTAAAACTAATAAAATACCACTCACGCCAAGCACACCTAAAAGGCTAAAACCGACGGCTAAAATTTTCCAAGAACAACCTGAAACCAGTACTATACCTAGGAAAATTGAAATAAAGACTAAACTTGTTCCAAAATCTTTTTGATAAAACATTAACGCTAGAACAGGTAGACTGACAAGAGATAATTCACCCAACAATCGAAAATCCTCTTTTAAAGTCGAAGCGATTGAAGATTTTTGTCTTCTTCTCGTTACGATATAAGCTAACATTAAAATATAGCCAAGCTTCATAAATTCTGAAGGCTGAAAGGAAAACGGTCCTAAACGAAGCCAACGCTTTGTTCCAGTTGCTGCTGCCATAACAGGATCGTGGAATTTCACAAGTAATCCCATCAAAAACAGGGATAAGCCGTAAAGTACAGGTGTTGCTTTCCATAAATATTTTATTGGAATGACCATCGTAGCAAACATTGCACCGATTCCTAAAAGAGCCCACAAAAGCTGTTTTTTCAATAAAGGTGTAATTGACTCAACTGCCGGATCCGCATTAAATGCACCATATTGAGCGATGAATCCAACGAGTATCAACAGGAAAACAGGTAAGAGTAGAGCATAATTCACTGCTTCATTTTTTGAAATAACGCTTTTTCTCATACCATCCCTCCTAGCCAAACGCTTTCTCTTATTTCGGTGCCGCGAGCATTCAAGGCAATACCAAGCGTGACACTTAGTATTAATAAACTAGAGCCACCGTAACTAATAAATGGAAACGTTAAGCCTGTCATGGGAATATAACCTAAGAGGCTACCGACATTTACAGCGACTTGCAGACAAAGCAACATTCCGCAACCGATGTAAAGATAAGAGTAATAGAGTGATTTTGATTTTATTGCCAATAAAAATAGGCGTCCGACAATCGAAAAGACCAAAAATAAAATACCTAAAGAAAAAAGCAACCCTAATTCCTCAATGCAAATGGCAAAAATAAAATCTGTATCTGCTGCTGGTAAAAATCCTTTTTTCTGAATACTGTTGCCTAAACCACGGCCGAAAAATCCACCGTTATGCATTGCATAATAGGCATTTGAGGTTTGGAATCCTTTACCGGTTGGATCAATAAAGGGGTTTTGCATGACTTCAAACCGCGTGACTAGATAACTAAACTTTTGCGGCATCCAGTTAGTTGGAAGTGACAATAATAGCATCGTACCCAATCGTTTTATGACAACAAAGCCAATCAAGGCTAATGACATAAACCAAGGAGAGAGTCCGCTTGATAAAAATAATACGAAAACCAAAATAAAAATCATTGATGCTCCAGCGATGTTCGGTTGAAGCGCGACCAAAAACATAAAGAAGACTGAAATTAATAGTGAGTTCCTATGATGTTTAAAAGAAAAGGGTACTAACGTGTCATTTTTAGCTAAGTTTGCAGCTAGATAAAGCACTAGCACAAGAGGAACTAATTCAGATGGTTGAAATAAAAGCACACCTAGGTTGATCCAACGTTTTGCACCTCCAACACTTGTCCCAATTAACGGCAACGCGATAAGCGTAAGAAAGGTCAAGATAAGTATAAAATGCATTATTTTTGGTTTACGAAAAATAGTGAGATTGATTCGGTAAACAAAACTCATACAGACTAGACTGAAAGCAAAATAGGTCGTTTGCTTGATCGCTTTACTGGCAGTTCCAAGCTCACTATCAAGTAAATGGTAAGAGCTAGAGCTATAGACCATTAAAATACCCACGATACAAAGAATCAAATAAGGAATCAAAATATAAAAGTCTAAATAGTGTAGTTTAGATAATTTTTTTGGGTGCTTCATGTTCTCTTCCTCGCTAATCATTTTAATTGATCATCAAATAAAGTTTGCATTAGGAATCGACTTTGATAGTGGTATAAAAAGTTCTTTTTGCTTGGGCTAATGATGAAGTAAGCTTCATAACGACAAAGAAAATCAGCGTCTCTCCGGTAAGATTTCTTTGTTTCTATTTTTTTCACCTCCTAGATAGTTAAAGCTGACAACATTATTGATCAATACAAAAAAACTTCGCCTAAATAACTCAGCGAAGGGGGATTGAATTCAGCACAAATAGAGCTTTTCATCATTCTCATCGTTGAGTTTTAGCACTATGAAACGTAAAAAGCAGAGCTTTTAGCTACTTTGTGAAAAGCCTTAATTCGACAATTCCTGTCCTACCCATTCCTGTCTTTCGACATTTTTGAGCAGTAGCCTGTGTTTCCATAGGAGCCTCACCTAACAAGTTATTCAGATCGCCTTAAATATAGTGAATAACTGCATTTAAGTCAATGCGATAAATGTTAATTTTTTTATAATATAACTGCTCGAAATAAAGAATCAGTGCTATTTTAATGGAAGGCATCTATCTGCTAGAGGCTTCTACCAAGAATCGCCAATTTATTAAACAAATAGCACGGGAAATTTTCTTTACCCTTTCTTAAGTAAGTAAAAAATCTCTAAATCAAAAATGACTATCGCTTCTAGTTGCAAAACATTGTAAGATAGAAGAGGAAAAGTATGCGTTTACTTTAACGCAGAAATGGGAGGAAATGAAATGAGCTATAAAAAAACGTCTCAAGGAAATTGGATACTTGTTGAAAATGAAAATGGGGCAACCCTTGGCTATGCTGAAAATTCTGGTGTTTCTCTGATTGAAAAAGATGGTTTTGCGTTTAAGGATTTGAATCAAAATGGGGTGTTAGATCCATATGAAGATTGGCGTTTACCGCTTGAAGAAAGAATAGAAGACCTAGTAATGAAATTATCTGTTGAACAAATTGCAGGTTTAATGCTGTACAGCAGGCACCAAACTGTTTCTAAAAAGCAAAATCATTTTGTTAAGATGTTTTCTGGAACATATAACGGAAAAACGTTAGACGAATACAATGGTTCGCTTGCCAAGTTGACGGATCAGCAAAAAGAGTTTTTAAAAGAGGATCATATCCGTCATGTGTTATTAACAATAGTCGACTCTCCCAAAATCGCTGCGGAATGGACCAATAATTTACAAGCCATGGCAGAAAGCTTAGATTTAGGTATACCGGTAAATGTTAGTTCTGATCCGAGACACAGCACAAATGCAGATACAGAGTTTAATGCAGGTGCTGGCGGGGATATTTCAAAATGGCCAGAACAATTAGGCTTGGCTGCGGCGTTTGATCCTGAATTGGTTAGGCAATTTGGAGAAATTGCTAGTAAGGAGTATCGAGCGTTAGGGATTACGACAGCCTTATCACCACAAATTGATTTAGCGACAGAACCGCGCTGGATGCGTTTTTCAGGAACCTTTGGCGAAGGGGTGAAATTAGTGACAGCATTAGCTAAAGCTTATTGTGACGGATTTCAAACGACTCACCATGAAAAAGGCGGCTGGGGACTAGAAAGTGTAAATGCGATGGTCAAACATTGGCCAGGTGGAGGCAGTGGCGAAGCGGGGCGTGATGGTCATTATGGTTATGGGAAATATGCGGTTTATCCAGGGCATAATTTCGAGGAACATTTACAACCGTTTCTTAAGGGAGCTTTTGCCTTGGGGGATGGAACTGATAAAGCATCAGCCGTGATGCCTTACTACACTATTTCTTATGATCAAGATCAAAAAAATCAAGAAAATGTTGGCAATGGCTTTAGTGAGTATATTATTAATGATTTATTGCGTAAAAAATATGAGTATGACGGAGTTGTTTGTACAGACTGGTCAATTACAGCGGATGCTGTCAAGCTTGATCAATTTATTGGTGGGAAAAGCTGGGGAGTAGAAGCCTTAACGGTTGAACAGCGTCATTATAAAGCTTTAACGGCAGGTGTTGATCAATTTGGTGGGAATAATGACATTGCGCCTGTATTGGCGGCTTATGAGTTAGGCGTTGCAGAACAGGGAGCACAGGTGATGAAAGAAAGGTTCCGAATTTCTGCCCGTCGCCTATTGAAAAACATTTTTCAAACGGGTCTTTTTGAAAATCCATATTTGATCCCAGAACATTCAGAAAAAGTGGTTGGAAATCCTGATTTTATGGAAATTGGTTATAAAGCACAGCAAAAATCGTTGGTCTTATTGAAAAATAAACAGCATGTATTGCCATTACGAAAACAAACGAAAATTTACGTACCAAAACAGAAAATCGGCGAGTCGGCAGATTGGTTTGGCAATATTCAACCAGCGTGTGAAAAGAACCCGATCAACCCAGACTTTGTAGAAAAGTATTTTCAACTAGTCGACTCACCAGAAAAAGCTGAAGTTGCTTTAGTATTTTTAGCGTCGCCTAAAACAGTTGGCTATTCAAGTGAAGCTGAAGGAAATGGCTATTTACCGATCAGCTTACAGTATCAGCCGTATACTGCCAAACTTGCTCGTGAAGAAAGCTTAGCTGGAGAAAATCGATCGTATGTCAATAAAAGCAATACAGCAGCCAATAGCGGAGATCTTGCAACGATTTTGTCACTCAAAAAAGAATTTCCCGATTTGCCGATCATCGTTTCTCTCACGATGAAAAATCCAACAATCGTTAAAGAATTTGAATGGGCTGTGGAGAGCATTATTGCCGATTTTGGTGTCCAAACACAAGCGATATTGAGTGTTTTGAGCGGCGAATATATGCCGTCTGGATTGTTACCATTTCAAATGCCCGCCGATATGGAAACCGTTGAACAACAAAAAGAAGATGTTCCATTGGATCTGATTTGTCATAAAGATGAATTAGGGCATGTGTATGATTTTGGCTATGGGATGGACTTTGAACATCAAATTGAAGATGAGCGGTTGCACTATCGAAAATAGAATGACTAGAAGCAGCGATGAAATCTAACCATTTCGTTGCTGTTTTTTTGTCAAACAAATGATTAAACAAAAAATAGTTTGAGTGCTATAATGTAAAAGTGTTACAGGTTATGAATCTGTATCATAAAATATAAGTTTTGAATTATTTTATTAATATTTTTACATTTATCATTGGTTTTTATTGCAATGTAACATCTATATAAAAGGAGTGTAACAGATGGTCAGAAAAAGCAGAAACGGTGCTGAAGTGATTGTAGAAAGTTTAAAGAATCATCAAGTCGATTATGTCTTTGGAATTCCAGGGGCAAAAATCGATGGTCTATTTAATTCCTTAGTCGATGATGGACCTGAATTGATTGTCACACGACATGAACAAAACGCAGCATTTATGGCAGCGGCAGTTGGGCGCTTGACTGGAAATCCAGGTGTAGTAGTTGCTACAAGTGGTCCAGGTGCAAGTAATTTGGCAACAGGATTAGTTACAGCTACAGCAGAAGGTGACCCCGTGCTGGCAATTGGTGGCCAAGTGAAACGCAGAGACTTACTAAAATTAACGCATCAAAGTATGAATAATGCTGCCTTATTTGAACCAATTACTAAATATAGTGCAGAAATTCAAGACCCCGAGACCATTTCAGAAGTTCTAGCAAATGCCTATCGTTTGGCGAAATCGTCAAAAAAAGGCGCCAGCTTCATTAGTATTCCTCAGGATGTTGTGGATGGAACGGTCGAATCACCTGATATCAAACCATTGAATGATCCGAAAATCGGTTCTGCTTCAACTGAAGATATCAAATATCTTTCCGAGCAAATCCAAGCAGCAGAATTGCCTGTTTTGTTGGTAGGAATGAGAGCTTCTACTGAAAAGGAAGCAAATGCGCTTCGCGAAATCGTTGAGAAAACCAAGATCCCGGTTGTTGAAACGTTCCAAGCTGCAGGAGTGATTTCTAGAAAATTGGAAGAGCATTTCTTCGGACGGATTGGTTTATTTCGCAATCAACCAGGTGATATGCTATTAAAACGTAGTGATTTAGTGATTGCTGTTGGCTACGATCCGATCGAGTATGAAGCTAGAAATTGGAATGCAGAAGGAGAGTCTAAAATCATCGTGATCGATGATACGCCTGCTGAGATTGATCAATATTTTCAGCCAGAACGAGAACTGGTCGGTGATATTGGCGAAACGTTGACGGTTTTGCTACCAAGTATTGAAGCAAAAGTCTTGCCAGAAAACGCTACAAAATATTTGCATTCACTGCATGAAAAATTGATTCAGCGGGATAGTGTCAAAAAGCCAACTACAACTGGCTTGATCCATCCTTTAGAAGTTATCGACACACTTCAAAGCATTGTAACCGATGAAATGACCGTTACTGTTGATGTGGGTAGTCATTATATTTGGATGGCACGTCATTTTAGAAGCTATGAGCCCAGACATTTGCTGTTTAGTAACGGTATGCAGACATTAGGTGTGGCGCTTCCTTGGGCAATTTCAGCTGCGTTGGTTCGACCAAATACACAAATTATATCCATTTCGGGTGATGGTGGCTTCCTATTTTCAGCTCAAGATCTTGAAACTGCCGTTCGCAAGCAACTGAAAATCATTCATTTGATTTGGAATGATGGCCGCTATAACATGGTAGAATTTCAAGAACAACTAAAATACCATCGAATTTCGGGGGTTGATTTTGGACCTGTTGATTTTGTGAAATACGCTGAAGCTTTTGGTGCAACAGGTTTAAGAGCTGAAAGTGCTCAAGAACTGAAAGAGGCGATTTTAACTGGGATCGACACAGAGGGGCCTGTAGTGATTGATATTCCAATTGATTATCGAGACAATGAAAAACTTGGCGAAACAATTTTACCAGATCAGTTTTATTAGAAAGGTGAGTATAATGACAAAAGAAACAATTTTATATCAACACGGTACTTTAGGTGCGCTAATGGCTGGTTTAATGGATGGCACTGAAACAATCGCTAATATCTTAAAAAAAGGGGACTTTGGGATTGGAACATTATCTGGTCTAGATGGAGAACTGATTATTTTAGAGGGGAAAGCCTATCAAGGCCGTGAAGATGGCGCGTTGATTGCACTCGATGAAAAACAGGAAACACCGTACGCTGCTGTGACGACATTTAAACCGACAATCACTTTTTCAGTGGACGGTCCTGTAGATAATTTAAAAATCAACACATTGATCCGTGAACAATTGAAGAGCGAAAATCTTTTTCATGCTATTAAAATTCATGGAGAATTCAAAGAAGTTCATATTCGCGTAATGCCGAAACAACAAAAACCATATAAACGCTTAGTCGAAGTATCTAAAGAACAGCCTGAGTTTATAAAAGAAGATGTTACTGGCACCATCGTTGGTTTTTTTACACCTGAATTGTTTCAAGGTGTTGCCGCAGCCGATCTTCATTTGCATTTTATCGACGATGAGCAAACGTTTGGCGGACATTTAATGGATTTTGTATTAGAGTCTGGCACAATTGAGATCGAACCAATGGATTCTTTATTGCAGCATTTTCCTAAAAATGATGAAACCTTTATTCATACGGCAATCGATTATGCTGACTTAGATAAAGAGATTCAAGAAGCAGAATAACAAAATGCCTAAGACAGATTTTGATAATGTCTTAGGCATTTTGTTATTTTGAAGCAATTTTTTTTGCTTTTTCTGTATTTGCAAAATGAAGTTTTACATACTTACTTAGTAATTCCATGCCGCCTTTTGCCAACACTTTAGCTGCAACTTTATCAGAAACAGCTCCGGCACCAGAAGGCACTTTCATCCCTAATTCTTTTGACTCTTTCTCTAATTCTTCTAAAAAAGCTGCTCGACTAATGATCGAAGCGGCAGCAACCGCTACGTGATATTGTTCGCCTTTGGTAATGAAGTATAACTTTTCGCTGACTTGATTTTGTTCACTGCGCACATATTTTTTGTAATTTGCTTCTGGTGTAAACTGATCAATCAAAATCGCTTCTGGTTTAATCGGCGCAATTTCGTTCAACAACAAGTGGATCGCTTGATTATGCAATGCGACTTTCATGTGAACAGCATTGTATTTTGGCTGGATTTGATTGTATTTTTCTGGCTCGACAATTAATAATTTGTAAGGGACTAATTCTTTGATTACAGCAGATAGTTGAATGATTTGCGGATCAGTCAATTCTTTGGAATCTCTTACGCCAAGAGCTTTTAATTTTGCCACCATTGTTTTATCGACGTAAGCGGCACAAACTGTGACTGGACCGAAATAACTGCCGTTGCCCACTTCATCACTACCTAAAACAGAAAGCTGGCTGAAATTTTTGGGTAAAGCGGCCGTTTTTTGAACGGAAGAGTTTTTTGTACCCTTACTTTGGAGTGTGCTTCCCCATTTAGTCGCTGTTGTTTCAGCATCTGGCCCTTGAAACACAACCTTACCAGAAGTATAGGCTGTAATCGTTGTATTTCCTACTTTAGCAACAAAGTCTGTATAGGGGACATTTTTATTCAAGCGATTTTTTTCATAAAAGCTATGCATTTTTTTCATCGTATCTTTGGTTACTTTGATTACGTGAGTTTGGGACATGATAGAACTCCTTTCAAATCTTCTTATCTATAGTAAAACAAAAAAGTTAAAAAGTGAAGTATGTTTCTTTTTAGAAAAATGAAAACTTTATCGAAAACAAAAGCCCTTCTAATAACGTAAATTTGAGTTTTCAGAAAATCTATGGTAGAATATATTATAAGTAATGATACTAGTTTGAGTGAGCGGATTTCTGCTCACTCTTTTTAATGGAGTAACATAGGAGAAAAATACGATGAAACGTTGATTTGTTCCGCTTTTCATTGTCTAGCTGCATGAACTAGTACTTCGGAAAAAAGATAATTATTGCTATCGGTAAAAAGCACCGAAATCAATAACTCCTATTTTTCTGACAGTACTAAACAGTTCACTCCGCTTTTCTAAAAATCTAGTACGTTACATAAATCTCGAAGGAGGCGAAAATTTTGAGTAGTGTTGTGGAAACTGTTACCGAGTTAGTCACGCCAATCTTAGAAAAACAAAATTTTGAACTTGTAGAAGTAGAGTTTGTTAAGGAAGGAAGAGACTGGTTTCTCCGTGTCTTTATTGATAAAGAAGGCGGTATTGACATCTTAGACTGTGCACTTGTAAGTGAGCAGCTAGATGAAAAGCTTGATGCTATGGATCCTGATCCGATTCCCCAAGCATATTTTCTGGAAGTGTCCTCTCCGGGAGCTGAACGTCCGTTGAAGAAAGAAAGCGACTATGAAAACGCAGTTGGAGAATATATCCATGTTTCACTTTATCAAACAATCGATGGTGAAAAACAATTTGAAGGTGTTTTAAAAACAGTTGATAAAGATCAGTTGACCTTAACCGTCAAAATCAAAACAAGAGTCAAAGATTATACATTTGAACGGAAAAACATTGCCAAAGCTCGTTTAGCAATTCAGTTTTAAAAAATAAAATATAAAGCAGAACTTTCCGGTTTTTGCTTATCACAGGATGCAGAAATTAACCTATAAAAGGTTGTTCAGCTCCGTTTACCTTTCATTTAGACAGTAGGAGGAAATGATAAAAAAATGAGCAAAGAAATGTTAAATGCACTAGATGCATTAGAAGCTGAAAAAGGTATTTCTAAAGAGATTGTGATTGATGCACTGGAAGCAGCATTAGTTTCCGCATATAAAAGACATTATGGTCAAGCCCAAAACGTTGAAGTAGAATTTGACGGAAAGAAAGGCAACATCCATGTTTATGCCGTTAAAGAAGTAACAGAAGAAGTATTTGACTCGCAGCTTGAAGTATCATTGAAAGAAGCAATGGAAGTCAACAAAGCTTATGAAATGGGTGACAAGATCCGTTTTGAAGTAACGCCAAAAGACTTTGGTCGTATTGCAGCACAAACGGCTAAACAGGTTATTTTGCAACGTGTTCGCGAAGCAGAAAGAAATATCATTTATAACGAATTCAGTGCTTACGAAAATGATATCATGCAAGGGATTGTTGAAAGACAAGATCGCCGTTATATTTATGTAAACTTAGGAAAGATCGAAGCTGTGTTATCAAAACAAGATCAAATGCCAAATGAATTTTATCAACCTCATGATCGTATCAAAGTCTACGTTTCAAAAGTTGAAAATACATCAAAAGGCCCGCAAGTTTTTGTTAGCCGTAGTCATCCTGATTTACTGAAGCGATTATTTGAACAAGAAATCCCAGAAGTGTATGATGGGATTGTAGAAATCGTCAGCATTGCTCGTGAAGCAGGGGATCGTTCAAAAGTTTCAGTTCGCTCAACGGATTCAAATATCGATCCAGTTGGAACCTGTGTAGGTCCAAAAGGACAACGTGTCCAAGCAATCGTGAATGAATTAAAAGGCGAAAATATGGATATCGTTGAATGGAGTGAAGACCCAGCAGTTTTCATCAGCAACGCATTGAATCCAGCACAAGTGGTCGATGTTATTTTTGATCCAAATAATAATAAAGCTTGTACAGTAGTCGTTCCTGATTATCAGTTATCACTTGCTATCGGTAAAAGAGGACAAAATGCTCGTTTAGCCGCTAAATTGACTGGTTTTAAAATCGATATTAAACCAGAATCAGAAATGGAAGATTATTATGCACAACTTGCAGAAAATCAAGAAACTCCTGAAGAAGAAGTGCACGATGAAGCAATCGTAGAATCTGCTATGACTGCTGATGATTACGAAAACGTTGAGTTTGAAGAAAAAACAACTGAAGACGAAGAACAAGTCTAACGATTTGGAGGGAATAAAATGAAAAAAAGAAAAATCCCGATGCGCAAATCTGTTGTTTCAGGTGAAATGAAACCGAAAAAAGAATTAGTTCGAATCGCACGCTCTAAAGAAGGCGAAGTTGCCATTGATCCTACTGGGAAAATGCCAGGACGAGGTGCCTATGTCGCTCTTGAACCAAAAGAAGTCCAAGAAGCATGGGATAAACATATTTTAGATCGTGTGTTGGAAACGACGTTGACGGATGAGTTTTACCAAGAATTATTAAACTATGTTGAACACCAAAAAGCACGGAATGAGTTGTTTGGCAATGGATAAAGAGAAGATACTAAATTTTTTAGGTTTGGCTATGAGAGCTGGAAAACTAGTAACTGGTGAAGAATTAACGATCGGTGATATCCGCAGTAATAAAGCGAAATTTGTTTTTGTTGCAGCGGATGCTAGTGATAATACAAGAAAAAAAATCAAGGACAAATGTTCTTATTACAACGTTCCTTGCGATGAGTCGTTTTTTCAAGCAGAGTTAAGTCATGCGATCGGTAAAACGCGTATGGTAATCGGCATCAATGATCAAGGCTTTGCAAAGAAATTCAAGGAACTAATCAAAGGTTAGGAAGGTGATTGCATGGGGAAAAAAAGAATTTACGAATTAGCAAAAGAGATCAATCAATCAAGTAAAGATGTTGTCGAAAAAGCACATGCTTTAGGTATGGATGTGAAAAATCACATGGGCGCAATTTCTTCTGAGGACGAATCAAAACTTCGCAACTCATTTGGAGGAAATAAGCCTGCCAATACACAACAAAAACCAGCACCGAAACCACAAGCAGCACAAAGTGGTCAAGGGCAAACAAAACCAGCAAATCCAAAACCAGCTAACCAAAATGGAAATAGACCAAACCAAAATCAAAATAGACCGCAACAAAATGGTCAACAAAATCGTCCACAACAAAACAACCAAAATCAAAATCGTCCAGCACAACAAGGACAACAAAATAATCAAAACCGCAACAACCAAAATCGAAACATGCAAGGAAGCAGCCAAAATATGACTCAAAACCGTTCAAACCAAGGACAGCAAAACCGTCCGCAGCAAAATAATCAAAATCAAAACCGTCCAGCACAAGCAGGACAACAAAATAACCAAAACCGTAACAATAACCAAAATCGCAATACACAAGGTAGTACGCCAAGTACCAACCAAAACCGTAATACACAAAGTAATACTCAAAATACAAATCAAAATCGTCCAGCTACACAAACAGGACAACAAAACCGTCCACAACAAGGACAAACTAGCAATAACTCTCAAGGAAACCAAAACCGTAACAATACGAATACTGGAAACCGCAACACTAGTTTCGGCGGAGGCGGCGGTCAAAATCGTAACCGTAATGGCTACAACAACCAAAACCGCAACAGATTCAACAAAAAAGGCAAAAAAGGGAAATACCAAGAATCAACAAAACCAGCAGTGCCTGCACGTAAATTCCGTGAATTGCCAGATGTATTAGAATATACAGAAGGCATGAATGTAGCGGATATCGCGAAGAAAATCCATCGCGAGCCAGCTGAAATCATCAAAAAACTATTTATGATGGGTGTTATGGTCAACCAAAACCAATCATTAGATAAAGAAACAATTGAATTGTTGGCAGTGGACTATGGTATGGAGCCACAAGAAAAAATTCAAGTCGACGTAGCGGATATCGATAAATTCTTCGAACCAGAAGCATTAGTTGAAGAAAATCTAGTAACACGTCCGCCAGTTGTAACAATCATGGGACACGTTGACCATGGTAAAACAACCTTGCTTGATACATTGCGCAATTCACGCGTAACTTCTGGTGAAGCCGGTGGTATCACGCAACATATTGGTGCCTACCAAATCGATATCGATGGCAAACCAATCACTTTCTTGGATACACCAGGACATGCGGCATTTACAAGCATGCGTGCTCGTGGAGCAGGTATCACAGATATTACGATCTTAGTCGTTGCAGCTGATGATGGTGTTATGCCACAAACAGTTGAAGCGATCAACCATGCTAAAGCAGCTGAAGTGCCAATTATCGTAGCTGTTAATAAGGTTGATAAACCTGGTGCTAATCCTGATCACGTGAAACAAGAATTAAGTGAACATGGGTTGATTCCAGAAGAATGGGGCGGAGATACGATCTTCGTAAATATTTCAGCGAAATTCAACCAAAACATCGATGAATTACTAGAAAATATTCTTTTGATCGCCGAAGTAGAAGACTTGAAAGCTGATCCAACGCAACGTGCAATCGGTACAGTGATCGAAGCTCGTTTAGATAAAGGAAAAGGACCTGTGGCTACATTACTGGTTCAACAAGGTTCATTACGTGTTGGAGACCCAATCGTTGTTGGGAATACTTTTGGACGTGTTCGTGTTATGACCAATGATCTTGGTCGTCGCGATAAAGCTGTCGGACCTGCAACACCAGTTGAAATCACTGGGTTGAATGATGTACCACAAGCCGGCGATCGTTTTGTAGTCTTTGAAGACGAAAAAACAGCTCGTCAAGCAGGTGAAGAGCGTGGCAAACGCGCACAACTTGAACAACGTTCATCAAATAATCGTGTAACATTAGACAACTTGTTCGAAAGTCTAAAAGAAGGCGAATTGAAAGATGTTAACGTGATTATTAAAGCAGATGTGCAAGGTACAGCTGAAGCACTTGCGGCTAGCTTACAAAAAATCGAAGTTGCTGGCGTTCGTGTGAAAATCGTTCACTCGGCTGTTGGTGCAATTAATGAAAGTGACGTGACACTTGCCGCAGCAAGTAATGCGATCATCATTGGCTTTAACGTTCGCCCAACACCACAAGCAAAACAACAATCAGATCAAGAAGAAGTAGACATCCGTTTACACCGTATCATCTACAAAGCAATCGAAGAAATCGAAACAGCAATGAAAGGGATGCTTGATCCTGAATTTGAGGAAAAAATCACTGGTCAAATGACGGTTCGTGAACTTTACAAAGTATCTAAAGTTGGAACGATTGCAGGTTGTTACGTAACAGAAGGCTCTATCCGTCGTGATGGCGGCGTTCGTGTGATTCGTGACGGAATCGTGATCTTCGAAGGCAAATTAGCCAGCTTGAAACGCTTCAAAGATGACGCCAAAGAAGTCAAACTTGGCTTTGAATGTGGTGCAATGGTTGAAAACTTCAACGATCTTAAAGTGGACGACGTAATCGAAGGCTTCGTTATGGAAGAAATCAAACAATAATATAAAAAATAAAGTAGAGAGAAGGAGAAACAGTATGGCAAATTATCGTGACCGCCGAGTGGGTCAAGAAATCATGCGTGAAATCAATGATATATTGAGAAAACGTGTCAGAGACCCACGTGTGCAAGATATTACAATTACAGACGTTCGAGTAACTGGCGATCTGCAGCAAGCGACGATTTATTACAGTTTGTTATCTGATCTAGCTTCTGATCACCAAAAAGCGCAACAAGGATTAGATAAAGCTAAAGGATTGATTCGTAAAGAATTAGGACAACGTTTGACATTGTATAAAACGCCAGAGCTAATTTTTGAAAAAGATGAGTCCGTTCAATATGGGAATCATATTGACGAATTGATTCGTAAGTTGAATCAAGGCGAATAAAAAATTAATCAACTAAAAAGTCGAAGAGGAGTATTCCTTTTCGGCTTTTTTATTTATTTTTTGTAATACACTTATTTTTTGTAACTATATTGAAAGGAACTGTAATATTTTTAACGATCAACTAAAATAAATTTATGCTATTATTTATAATACAAGTCTTATTGAAGACACTGTTGAAGAAAATGGAGGGTTAATAGTGAAGAAAAAGCATTTGACATTATTAATAGTTGGCATGGTTACAGTTGCAGGAACAGTGATACCAATGAGTTCGCTGGCAGAAACAGCTGATAAAAAAATAGAACAACAAGACAAAGAAATTTCAGTCCTAAAAGAAAAACAACAAGGGGTAACGACCCAGATTGCGTCATTAGAAGAAGACATTGCTTCAATAGTTGACGAAGGTATTGAATTGAATAAACAAAGAACAGAATTAACAAAAGAATCTGAACAGCTAGAAAAAGATATTGATGCACTAGATGTACGTATCAATAAACGAACAGAAGCGATCCAAAAGCAAGGGAGAAATGTTCAGGTCAATGGACAAGGAACTCAAATTCTGGATATTATCTTAAACTCAGAATCAATTACAGATGCTGTTGGTCGAGTTCATGCAATTTCTTCCATTTTGACAGCTAATAATGATTTAATTAAACAACAAAAAGAAGACAAAGCACTTGTTGAAACGAAAAAAACAACTATTCAAAACAATCTGGTTGCAGTAGAAGAAGCAACGACTCAACTGGAAAAAGAGAAAGAAAACCTTGTAGCTAAACAGGCAGATTTGAACGTTTTAAAAGCAGAAGTAGACTCTGAAACTTCTGGTGCAGAAAGTTCAAAAAATAAATTATTAAAAGAACAACAAGAAGCCTTAAAAGTTCAGCTAGTAAATGAAGCGAAAAAGAAAGAGACAAAAAAAGCTGAGACGTCAAATAAACCAGAAAAACAGTCTGCTCAAAGTGAAAATACGAGTGAGACTAAGAAAGAAACAACCACAACAACAGCACCGCCTGCAGAGACGAATGAGTCTAAAGAGGCAAACCCAAGCACGCCTGAGGTAAATAATAATGAAAATAATTCGGATAATCAAGGCAATGTTGAAGTACCTAAAACGCCTGATGAACCAGTAGATCCGCCAGTTACCTCAGCTGATGCAACGTTCCAAGCCTTAAATGCATTACGTACAGCTAATGGATTAAATCCAGTCAGTTGGGATGCTGGACTGGCTGCTTCAGCTGGTGGTAGAGCTTCAATGATGCAAGATTACCAAATACCATCGGATCATTGGAATAGAGGCGATGAAGTGATCGCTTTTATGTTTGCTCCAGGAAACTCTGTGATCATGGCTTGGTATAATGAAACAAACATGGTATCTCCGTCTGGAACAGGGCACCGTGATTGGGAGATGAATCCTAGTATGACGCGTGTTGGGTTTGGGTATGCTGGTGATGTAATCGTAGGGCATTCTGCCTAATAATAACGGATAAGTCAAAAAGAGATACGATTTAATGCTTTAGTAAATGGTGAGCGTAAAACAAAGCTGTTAATCTAGTTTTGTTTTACGCTTTTTTATGATGATTGTGTTTGATTGGAATAGATATTTGCCTGAAAAGCTATTATTAAAACTGAATTTCTTTTATTTTCTATGCTATAATAAATAAGTTAACAATCTAATTGGAGGAAAACAATGGACGGTATTTTACCTTTATGGAAAGAACGCGGCATGACAAGCCATGACTGTGTTTTCAAACTGAGGAAAATTTTACATACGAAAAAAATCGGTCACGGCGGTACACTTGATCCTGACGTGTCTGGCGTTTTACCTATTTGTATTGGAAAAGGAACGAAAGTAATTGAATATATGGTTGATTCAGGGAAGACGTATGAAGGAGAGATCACACTTGGTTTTTCAACGACAACGGAAGACGTTAGCGGTGAAGTGGTTGAAAAAATCGCTCTTAAAACGCCGTTTTCAATTGAAGAAATTGATGCTGCGATGAACAAGATGACGGGGGTTATTACACAAATTCCACCGATGTTTTCAGCAGTCAAAGTCAACGGCAAACGTCTTTATGAATACGCAAGAAATGGCGAAGAGGTCGAACGACCGATGAGAAAAGCAACGATTTACTCATTTGAACGCACCAGCGAGCCTAAATTTGATCCAGTCAACGCAACACAGAGCTGGCGCTTTAAGGTTGTCTGTGGTAAGGGAACTTATGTTAGAACGTTATCGGTAGACACAGGCCTTGTTTTAGGCGTGCCGGCCCATATGTCTGATTTAACACGAACAGCAAGTGGAGGCTTAACGGCTGAGCAAAGTTTGACCTTGGAACAAGTAGCCGAAAAAATGGAACAAAATGCAATCAATGAAACGTTATTACCGATTGAAACCGCAATTGAGCGATTCCAACGGATTGATTTATCTACGGAACTTTATCAAAGAGTCAAAAACGGTGTTCGATTGAGTCCAGCAGAACTTGCTTTAAAAGAGATGCCGCAAGACTTACTAGCTTTATTTTATCAAGATGAGGTTGTGAGTTTGTATATGGCTCATCCTACGAAAGCCAATGTATTAAAACCTAGCAAAGTGCTAAGAAATAATTAATAGAAAGAAGTTTGATCATGCAAATTATTTCAATTCGACATCCATACACCCTGGAACAAATCCCAAAAGATGAGGTCGTAATGGTATTAGGATTTTTTGATGGTGTTCACCGTGGACATCAAAAAGTAATTGAGACCGGAAAACAAATTGCCAAAGAAAAAGGCTTAAAGCTAGCTGTAATGACATTTAACCAGCATCCTTCGATCGTTTTCCAAAAAGTTCTGCCTGAAAATATGAAATACTTGAATAGTTTAGATCAAAAAGAGCGATTGATGGAAAGCCTAGGAGTAGATATTTTATATGTGATTGAATTTACTTCAGCTTTTGCCCATTTAGCGCCACAGGAATTTGTGGATCAATATATTGTTGGGTTACATGCAAAATTTGCTGTTTCAGGCTTTGATTACACTTATGGACCTAAAGATATCGCTGATGTTGCTCATTTACCAGGATATGCTAAAGAGCGTTTTGAGATCACTACAGTGAGCAAAGAAGAGTTAGATGGTGCAAAAATCAGTTCTACGCGGATTCGTGAATTAATGGAACATGGAAAGATGGAAGAGGTTACTGAATTACTAGGTTATGTCTATGAGACGGATGGAACAGTTGTTCATGGGGATGCTAGAGGTCGTTTGTTAGGTTTCCCGACTGCCAATATCAAGGTGAAAAGTACGGTGCGTTTACCTCGAATCGGTGTCTATGCTGTGAAAATTCAAGTTGGAGACAACTGGTATCTTGGTATGGGGTCAATCGGGCATAATGATACGTTTGGTGATGGGCGTGATCTTACAGTGGAAGTGTATATATTAGATTTCCATCAAGACATTTATGGTGAACAAGTGACGGTTCGCTGGAATCATTATTTACGTGATCAAGTTAAATTTGATGGAGCTGAGGGCTTGATTGTACAACTTAAACAAGATGAACAAGATACGGCAGATTATTTTTCTGAGAAAAAGAATTAGTAGCGTAGTATTTTTTACGAGAATATTTTGATCCGCTCTGCCTTACCTTTGCTTTTTTAGTTAAAAGAACTGGATAAGCAGCTGAACTTTATGGCTGTTTATCCAGTTCTTTATTGTATTCAAAGCAGGCAAATGTTATTTCAGCGAAATTGGTACAAAAAATTAGTAGGCTTTTTAATATGCTCTGTAAAATGTAAGTAAGAATAGTTGATGAGTTTAAATAATTACTATGAAAGAGAGTCAAGATATAATCTTATGTTACTTGATAAAGAAATTGATAATGAAGATAAGCTAGCAGCAAATCAAGAAGTTTTTGAAGAATTATCATTAGACTATGTAGAAATCTTGTCCTAGAAAAATTTGTTGTCGATATTTGTAGGGGAATATTGTAAGTATTTTTTGTAAACCATAGAATCGGAAAAAGGAGGACGATCATATTTCTTAATGATTATCCTCCTTTTTTTAATACGAGTAGATATATTTTGCTACTATTCCGATACTGATTAAATGACTCACAGATGCATAGTTGCGTGGTACGGATGGGAAGAATACTTGCTATTTAGGTAGGGTTAAATCTTATAATTCCTCGACGTTCTTTTTTACAAAAGTAAATAACTCTCGGAGAAAATAGTTCTGATTATTTCTATCAAAAGCTACGACAATATCTTGCTCTTTACTATTGCCTTGTAAGTTTAGAATTTTAATATGATATCTACCTTCTAATGTTCCGTCATCCATTCTTGAATATAAAAAGGCCAATCCTTTACCAAGTGAAACCATAGAAAGACCTTCATCAAGATCGTTCACATAAAAATCCACTTTCAAATTAAATCCATTTTTAATCCCTTGACTGATTACATAATCAACAATGACAGGCGAATGTTGTCTTTCAAGCAAGATAAACGTTTCCTGACCTAAATCAGCAAAATCCAATTCTTTCTTATGACTCAATACATGATCAAAAGGTACTGCAATTTGTAAATAATTTTTCATGAATACCGTTTTTTCAACAGTCTGATCCGGTTGAAAATAAGTTGATAAATTAAAGACTAAATCATATTGATTAGTAGAAAGTCCATTAGCTAAATTCATGGGTGTATCTTGCTTCATTAAAAATTGAATATTGGGATGCTTGCGTTTAAAACACTCAAGTAGCTCATACATTCTACCCATATTGAAATTCTGTAAGTACCCAATTTTTAAAATTTGTACTGTTTTATCAGAATTTACATGCGAATCGAACATATGGGATAAATGATCAACTCGTTTTAAGACTTCACTGACTGCTGTTAAGAATTGTTCACCAGCATTTGATAATGTAAGTCCATGACTATGGCGAATAAATAATTCTACGCCTAATTCAGTTTCCAATTCTTGTATTCGTCGACTTAAGGTTGGTTGGGAAATATACAATTTTTCAGACGCTTTTGTAAAGCTACCCTCAGCAGCAACTGCAACAAAATAATTTAAGGTCGTTAACTTCATTGTAGCTCCATTTCAACTAAATATATTTAATAGTAGCTTTAGTATAAAGTTAACACATTTATTTAACAAGTTTTTGTTAAGGTTTGTTTATCAATGGTAATTGAAGATATGAAGCATACTCGCCACCAGTATGGAGAATGTGAGTCCCTTGATTATCTGGCGTGCAGCCTGGTGTACCAGGCATTACTGAACCAAGTTCATCTTTTGTACTGACGACCATGCGTAATGTTTCACCAGCTTTATACGATAGGCCAAGTGGACTTAATACGATATCCAGTTCAACAATTTCACCTTTTGATAGTTTTTGAACATGGTCAAAGTTATAAGCCGGGATTTCGTCTGTTGCGCGTTCGCTGTCAAGATGACGCATAGAAGCTCGAAGACGTCCCCAAGCACCTTTATAACGCAGGGCAGAGGCACCTTCTTGCGTGAAATCTTGAAGCGCAGCACCGTGATTTGGTACAACAAATTCACTTAAGATATTCCCAAATTTATCTAATTTTTGGATCCAAACAAAAACATCCATATCCTCGTAACCATCAACTTCCATGAATAATTTTGCTTTTGGATACCCTACGAAATCTGTATCTTTAGCGAAAGTCATTTGGAAAGAGCTGCGTCCTGGTAGACTGTCTGCAGCATATTTTACTGTTAAATCTTCTGATTCAGGCTTTTCTTGTAAAGTGCGGAATAGTCCATTCATGTAGTAGCGCTTGTTTTCACTAGCTAAAGGCGGAAAAGTTTCAGATGGGATATCTGTTTTATTGCCTCCTTGGAAATCAATAAGAGAATAGCGAACAGTTGGTGTATCTGTCCAGCTGTTGTCTTTTCCAAGTAAATAGTAATCAAAGAATTTGCGTAACTCTTCTGTATTCTTTTCATCATAATAATAGGGCCATTCTTGACGATCGTGGATGCGAAGCCATTTTTCTGATGAACCTAATGTGCGCCAAGAACGAAAGGTTCCCATCGTGTGTAACGTGTTTGAGTAGCTTGCGATAACAAAGGCAGGAACCGTAATTTTACTTGGATCAGCAATTTTATCTTGCCAAACTGTTGCGTTAGCCAAAGGATATGCTTTCATTTCTTTTACCAAGTCTTCACGCTTAGCACCTTTTGCACTGACATGATTCACTTGTAAACGATCAATGAAGTTTTCATCAGGAATCCCACCAATAAAAGCTAAATCACGGTAACCATCTGCGAGTCCTTCTGTTGGATTGATACAGGTTAAGTGAGGAGGCTGTTCAGCTGCGATATACCATTGTGAAAAAGCGAGATAAGACGTTCCTGTAAGTGCTGTTTTGCCATTGGACCAAGCTTGAGAAGCTAACCATTCGATTAAATCATACCCATCCTGTGCTTCTTGCGAACCAATCATTGTTGTATCACCTTCACTATGAGCGATGCCACGCATATCAGGATTACATACAGCATAGCCATGTGCACACCAATAATCAGGATCAGGGGCTTCAAATTTTGTTAAGCCTGAGTTCCAGTGATTGCCCATACCAAGCATATTGAAAAGATTTTTATACCGCGGGGCGGTTCCAGCACTTTTACCATAAGGACTCCACGCGATGAGAACAGGTACCTTTTCTGCAGTTACTGGTAAGTAGATATCTGTGTAAATTGTCACACCATCTCGTAATTTTACTGGGACATCTTTCAGCATTTTAATCGCATTGGTTAAGGGTTTAAAACCTTCAGCAATTTGTTGTCCTTTTTCTAAGATGATTTCTTTTGTTTCAAATGGGCTAAGCACGCCATGTTCGATACCATTATCAATATAGTCAAATGATGGGCTAAAGCACATTTTTTCTGTTATTTTTGTTGTCATTTATATTCCCTCCAATTTCATCATAAGATTGAGCTCTTAAGCATCTCAAATTATACAAGGCGTTATTTGGGAAGTAAAATTGTAATTTTGGATACTTGTTACAAAAAATATATGTGATATGCATAAAATGAATAACAGATTCTTTTGAAATAGTGTAGTTTGTTCTGAAATAAAACAGACTTAACGATTCAAAGATATCAATTTGCAATCAGGTCTTTTTAGATTGTGGTGTGCTTGGACAATCCAGAAAATGAAATCATTGGTCTTGGAAAAGGGATTGCCTATCAAAAGAAAATAGGAGAGACAATCGCAGATTCTCTAGTAAATAAAAAATTTGTTCTTCAAAGTCAAGAGTTATCTGGAAAGTTCTAACAAATTATTGCGAATAGTAAATTGAAATTAGGAAAGAAGCTAAGGGAAGGGATCGATATTTCATTAACGAATCACATTTAATGGTTGTGGAAGATGGACTAGGTGCTACTGATTAAACAGATGAAGCTGGTCATGTGATGGGTAATTATCGCATTGATGGTTATAAAAGAGGCCATTAATCATGATGTAAATCTTATTGGCACCATGCGGGGCTGTATTAATTTGATCTCTGCTGGGACGGGGAAAATGAAAAAAACGCTATGGCTTTGTCTATGTCGATTGTGACAATGAAGGCAAAGGGAGTTTGGTGCTTAAAAAGGAAAAATCGTTTGATTGGTATCAGCAAGTAATTGCATAAAATGGGGAAAACTACTATAGATAAGACTTGACATTAGGAATAATCCTTAACAAAAAACAAGATAGCTTGGTAAAAAAATTATTAAAATTTTTGTGATTTCTCGTTTAGTTACTACTGCTAGAACGTGGTGAAGATAACCCTTTCTTATTTTATTGCACAGAGTGAATGAAAATAGCTATGGTTAGTATACAGAATAGGGCATGTTAAGCAAACTGCAGCGAATCATTTGGTTAATAAATTTTTAATGTATGCGCAGAGACTCATTTTTATGAATCGTTACAAGAAAAATTTCTTGATTCAATTTAAAACATTTTATGGCTGAATATGGTAAGATAAGAGACGTCTTCTATAGAATAGTCTAAAAATTAGAAGTCGCCTAAATTGGAGGAATAAAAAATTGGAAAACAAAAATACAAATATTTCCGCTTACATACATATCCCGTTTTGTGAACATATCTGCTTTTACTGTGACTTTAATAAAGTTTTTTTAGAAGGTCAACCAGTCGATGAATATATCCAAAGTCTTTTGAAGGAGATTCGTCTGACCAAAGAGCAATACCCAAGCAAGACGACCGAAACAATTTACATAGGAGGTGGTACGCCAACTTCTTTATCTGCTAAACAGCTAGATGTATTGCTAAAAGGTGTCCGTGAATTACTACCGATTGATGCGGCAAATGAATTTACAATCGAAGCCAATCCAGGTGATTTAACGCAAGAAAAGTTACAGGTAATGAAAGAATATGGTGTAAATCGTTTATCTATGGGCGTTCAGACATTCGATAATCAATTGTTGAAAAAGATTGGACGTAAACATACGGCAGAAGATGTGTATGAAACAATGAAATTTTTGGAAAAAGAAGGTTTTCTAAATGTCAGTATCGATTTGATTTATGCCTTGCCAGGTCAGACCTTAGAAGGATTCAGAGATACATTAAAAAGAGCAATTGAACTCGATTTGCCTCATTATTCACTGTATTCTTTGATTTTGGAAAATAAAACGATGTTTATGAACTGGGTGCGCCAAGGGCGTCTGCAGTTACCCGATCAAGATGTGGAAGCTCAAATGTTTGAAGAAACAATCATTGCAATGGAAAAGGCCGGACGTCATCAATATGAGGTAAGTAATTTTGCCTTAAAGGGACAAGAAAGTCAGCATAATTTAGTGTATTGGAACAATGACCATTATTATGGATTTGGTGCTGGAGCTAGTGGTTATTTAGGACATACCCGCTATAAAAATCATGGTCCGATCCAGCATTATTTAAAACCATTGCGTGAAAACCAATTACCAACACTTGAAACTGAGATTCTGACTTTGAATAATCAAATGGAAGAAGAATTATTCTTAGGTTTACGTAAAAAGATGGGGGTTTCAAAAGGGCGATTCCAAGAAAAATTTGGTTTGACTTTAAATCAAGTATATCAAAAAACCATCGTAGAATTGATTCAAAAAGGCCTGCTTCTTGAAAGTGAAGAGTATATCCAATTAACTGAACAGGGACTGTTTGTTGGAAACGATGTTTTTGAAGCATTTTTGATCGATAAGGAAAAGTAACGATTCTAGGAACGAAATGAGCGTTGTAAGAGCTCTTTTTTCGTTCTTTTTTATTATTTTAGCACTCGGTGATAAAGAGTGCTAAAAAAGTGTGTTTTTCTCTTGACAATTTTAACTGAACTTGCTATATTAATAATTGTATTAGCACTTGAATATCATGAGTGCTAATGAAGGGTGGTAACTATGATAACGGAAAGACAAAAGAATATTTTGCGACTTATCATCCAAGAATACACGAATACAGGCAATCCTGTAGGGTCAAAGAAGCTGATGGAAGAAGGTATCCAGTCTAGTTCAGCAACAATTAGAAACGATATGAAGGCCTTGGAAGAGCATGGCTTACTGTTGAAGACACACTCGTCTTCCGGCAGAATTCCTTCAATGGATGGTTATCGCTATTATGTGGATCATTTACTAAGTCCGGCTGAAGTTGAGCGAGATGATTTAGAAATAATTCGCCATTCCTTTGGCAAAGAGTTTCATGAAATCAACGACATCATTGAACAATCAGCGAAAATTCTTTCTAATTTGACCAGCTACACTGCTTTTTCATTAGGTCCTGAGGTGAAAGAACGGCGACTAACAGGTTTTCGAATCGTGCCTTTAAATGACCGACAAATCATAGCGGTTATTGTGACAGACAAAGGAAATGTAGAAAGCCAAGTGTTTGCAATTCCAGCTTCCGTTTCCAGTCAAGATTTAGAAAAAATGACGCAAATCATTAATGACAAGCTTGTAGGGCAGCCTTTATTGACTGTTTATCATCGCTTGAGAACTGAGATTCCGATGATTTTACATCGTTATTTCCAAACACCAGACGGTATGATGAGTCTATTCGATGCCATGCTAGGTCATGCATTTGAAGAGAAATTGTTCGTCAGCGGCCGTATGAATGTGCTGGATTTTGGTGTGAAACAAGACATCGATCAATTAAAATCAGTGTATTCATTTATGCAAAATACAGATGCCATTACACATCTGTTAACGGCAGAAGCTGATTCACCGATTGCGATTCGGATCGGCTCTGAGATAGGTAATGAACTATTAGACAATATGAGCATGATTACTGCAACCTATGAGGTAACAGGACATGGCAAAGGAACGATTGCTTTACTAGGACCAACAAGTATGCCTTATTCAAAAATGTTCGGTTTAGTAGATGTATTTCGCCATGAGTTAGCTTCAAAACTTGGCGCTTATTATCGCTTTCTTGATGAATAAGTAAAAAGTTTAAATATAGAAATTTAACGATTCTACGAAATAGAGAAGGGAAGTTGCAAGAGTGAGCAAAACAGATGAGAATGAAGAATTACAGGATCAACAGACAGAAGAACAAGAAGAATTGTCAGAGGCAATTGATGCGTCAGGCGTTTCAGAAACAGAAATGACAGAGCTTGAAAATGCTAAAGCTGATTTTTCCGAAATGGAAGATAAGTTTTTAAGAGCTCGTGCAGAGATTGCAAATATGAGTAACCGTTTCAAGAATGAGCGTGAGTTACTGGTTCGTTATCGTTCACAAGACTTAGGTAAAAAATTATTACCTTCGATCGACAATTTAGAACGAGCGATGGCAATCGAAGTCGATGATGAACAAGGAACGAGCTTGAAAAAAGGGATCTCAATGGTTCTTGAAAGTTTACAAGCTGCACTGAAAGAAGAAGGCATCGAAGAAATCCCAACAATGGGCGAAGTATTTGATCCTAATTTACACCAGGCAGTTCAAACGATTCCTGCAAGTGACGAAACACCTGCGGATACGATCGTTGAAGTATTACAAAAAGGCTACAAATTACATGACCGCGTTTTACGAGCAAGCATGGTTGTTGTTGCACAGTAACAGCAAGGAATGTTTGCATAATATAAATTGAAAAAAATTAAAATAGAAGATAGGAGATCATTAATTATGAGTAAAATTATTGGTATTGACTTAGGAACAACAAACTCAGCAGTTGCAGTATTAGAAGGCGGAGAAGCAAAAATCATTGCGAATCCAGAAGGTAACCGTACAACCCCTTCAGTTGTTTCATTTAAAAATGGAGAAATCCAAGTTGGTGAAGTTGCAAAACGTCAAGCAGTAACAAACCCGCACACAATTGCGTCAATCAAACGTCATATGGGCGAAGCAGGCTTCAAAGTAGAAGCAGACGGCAAATCATATACACCACAAGAAATTTCTGCGATGATTTTACAATACTTAAAAGGCTTTGCAGAAGAATATCTAGGTGAAAAAGTTGATAAAGCAGTAATCACTGTTCCAGCTTACTTCAACGATGCACAACGTCAA
The DNA here is from genome assembly GCF_001886225.1 of Enterococcus silesiacus. Classification (NCBI taxonomy): domain Bacteria; kingdom Bacillati; phylum Bacillota; class Bacilli; order Lactobacillales; family Enterococcaceae; genus Enterococcus; species Enterococcus silesiacus. The sequence goes on from NZ_JXLC01000002.1 coordinate 205,434, forward strand.
GCAACAAAAGACGCTGGTAAAATCGCTGGTTTGGAAGTTGAACGTATTGTTAACGAACCAACGGCTGCAGCATTAGCTTATGGTTTAGATAAAACAGATAAAGACGAAAAAGTATTAGTATTTGACCTTGGTGGTGGTACATTTGACGTATCGATCCTTGAATTAGGTGATGGTGTATTCGATGTATTATCAACTGCCGGCGATAACGAACTAGGTGGAGATGACTTTGATAACAAAATCATCGACTACATGGTAGCGGAATTCAAAAAAGAAAACGGTGTTGATCTATCTAAAGACAAAATGGCTGTTCAACGTTTGAAAGATGCGGCTGAAAAAGCGAAAAAAGATTTATCTGGTGTGACTTCAACACAAATCAGCTTACCGTTTATCACAGCAGGAGACGCTGGTCCATTGCACTTAGAAATGAACTTAACTCGTGCGAAATTTGATGAATTAACTAGCGATTTAGTAGAACGTACAAAAACACCTGTACGTCAAGCTTTGAAAGATGCTGGTTTGAACCCATCTGAAATCGATGAAGTAATCTTAGTCGGTGGATCTACACGTATTCCAGCTGTTGTAGAAGCTGTCCGTAAAGAAACAAACAAAGAACCAAACAAATCTGTTAACCCGGATGAAGTAGTAGCAATGGGTGCTGCCATTCAAGGTGGCGTTATCACAGGTGATGTTAAAGATGTTGTATTATTAGACGTAACACCATTATCATTAGGTATCGAAACAATGGGTGGCGTATTTACTAAATTGATCGATCGTAATACAACGATCCCAACAAGTAAATCACAAGTCTTCTCAACTGCCGCTGATAATCAACCAGCCGTAGATATTCACGTATTACAAGGTGAACGTCCAATGTCAGCAGATAACAAAACATTAGGTCGTTTCCAATTAACAGATATTCCAGCTGCTCCTCGTGGTGTGCCTCAAATCGAAGTAAGTTTTGATATTGATAAAAATGGTATCGTAAACGTACGTGCGAAAGATTTAGGAACACAAAAAGAGCAAACAATCACAATCAAATCTTCATCAGGTTTGTCAGATGACGAAATCGAACGTATGGTGAAAGATGCTGAATCTAATGCTGAAGCAGATAAAGCACGTAAAGAAGAAGTTGACTTACGTAATGATGTAGATGCTTTATTATTCACTGTTGATAAAACATTGAAAGAATTAGAAGGCAAAGTTGACGCAGATGAAGTGAAAAAAGCCGAAGATGCTCGTGATGAGTTAAAAGCAGCTGTTGAAGCCAACGATATCGAACAAATGAAAGAAAAACGTGATTCATTAAACGAAATCGTTCAAAACTTAACTGTAAAACTTTATGAACAAGCAGCGCAACAACAGGCAGAAGAAAATCCAGAAGCTGCACAAGGTGGAGCTGATGATGTTGTAGATGCTGACTTTGAAGAAGTAGAAGGCGACGACAAATAATCCTTGATCATTAACAAGCTGGCAAAGACCAAAGTCATCGCTTTGGTCTTTGCCTATCTTTATTTGCAGGAAAAATTAAGTGAAGCGGTTTTTCTTTTAGCTAATATGTGGTATGATTACAACGATGTTTTTATACAAATAAGTTAGCGTCGATCCTTTTTAAGAATAAATGGAATAATAGTTGGAGGGGAACTAATGGCTACGAAAAGAGATTATTATGAAGTGCTGGGCCTTGCCAAAGGTGCTTCAGATGATGAAATAAAAAAAGCTTACCGTAAGCTTTCTAAGCAATATCACCCAGATATCAATAAAGAAGCAGATGCAGAAGACAAATTCAAAGAAGTATCTGAAGCCTATGAAGTCTTGAGCGATCCACAGAAAAAAGCAGCTTATGATCAATATGGTCATGCAGGTACTGATCCAAACTACGGCGGCGGTGCTGGTGGTTTCGGTGGCTTTGGCGGCGGCGGATTTTCAAGCAGCGGTTTTGGCGGCTTTGAAGATATTTTCGATTCATTCTTTGGTGGCGGCTCACGTAGTGTCGATCCGACGGCTCCAAGACAAGGGGCTGATTTACAGTATACGGTCAATCTGAAGTTTGAAGAAGCGATTTTTGGTGTTGAAAAAGAAATCAAGTACAATCGTGAAGATAACTGTGAAACTTGTGGCGGTAATGGAGCAAAACCTGGTACTCATCCAGAAACTTGCCACAAATGTCATGGCTCTGGTTCGATCAATGTGGAACGTCAAACACCACTTGGTCGTGTAATGAGTCGTCAAACCTGTGATGTTTGTCATGGTACAGGGAAAGAAATCAAAGAACCATGTCCAACTTGTCACGGTACAGGACATGAGAAGAAAGCGCATAAAGTCAAAGTCAATGTTCCCGCTGGAGTAGAAGACGGACAACAAATGCGTTTATCAAACCAAGGGGAAGCTGGTATGAACGGCGGACCATATGGTGATTTATATGTTGTGTTTAGTGTCGAAGAAAGTGATATCTTTGATCGCGAAGGTTCAGAGATTTATTATGATTTACCATTGAGTTTTGTTCAAGCAGCTCTTGGTGACGAAATCAAAGTACCAACTGTGCACGGGGATGTAAAATTAAAAATCCCAGCAGGTACACAAACAGAAACCAATTTCCGTTTACGCGGCAAAGGCGCACCACGCTTACGTGGCGGAGCCAATGGCGATCAGCACGTGAAAGTTAAAATCATTACACCGAAAAACTTGAATGATGAACAAAAAGAAGCATTACGCACATTTGCTAAAGCTGGCGGTCAAACTGTAAGTGAACAGCAAGAAGAAGGCTTCTTTGATAAGATGAAGGATGCTTTTGGCGGTAAGAAAAAGAAATAAATAGAAAGCTTCTCAGCATGTACTATTTAAGTCATGTTGAGAAGCTTTTTTGTATTAGGAGTTTTGATAGAGCTCTAATACAGTTTCGATACGTCGTTTTAATTCAGTTCTAACGTGTGGTGGAGTAAGGCATTCACATTGATTTCCAAAACCCAAGAGTAAGTTATAGCCAAATTCATCTTCCATAAATGGGAACTCAACGATCCATTTTTCAGGTTCGTCTGAAGGAGAAATGGTTAATTGCCCAAATTTATCTACTAGTTGATCTTTGATTTTATGTGTTACTTTCAGCGTAGTAAGCGTAAAGTCTTTCCCGTAAAACGGTTCTTTTCCTAAAGGTTTAGGATGAAAGTCTCTAGAAGCAAAGGGTGTCGGCAAGAGCTCTAGATCGATCATTCTAGAAATTTTAAATGTACGGAAATCGGCTTTTTCTGTACAAAAGGCTTGTAGATACCAGCTTATTTCTTTTAGAACAAGTCGATAAGGTTCAACGATTCTGGCCGTTTTTCTGCCTTGATTATCTTCATAATTAAACCGTAGTAAACGCGCTTGATCCATGCCGGATTTAACGATTTCTAAAGATGGCTGCAAGGTGTGATTGCTCGTCCAAGGTGTTAAATCGATTGCGATTTGGTTTGTTTTAAATTCGACTTCATCGAGAAAATTAGCTGGAACGAGTGTTTTTATTTTTTCAAAAGTTTGGTTTATTCGAAGGGGTGAAACATTATTCGATAAGCTTTCCAATGCAATCAACAGTGATGTAATATCGGTTGACGTGAAGAACTGTTTGTCCACTTTATAATTCTCCATGATTTGGATACCGCCATTTACACCAGGAGAAGAGGTTACTGGAATACCAGCTTCACTAAGAGAATTAATATCTCTGTATATGGTTCGTACGGACACTTCTAGCATTTCCGCTAGTTTAGAAGCACTTACTTGTTTCTTTTCTAATAATATCATCGTGATCGCTAGTAGTCGTTCTGTTTTCATGTGGCACCTTCTTTAGTTTACATAATGAGTCAGCTACCTTATTATAACCAAAAATTAGGTCATTTTGTGAAAAAAGATAATTTTTTTTGAGTTAATCAGATTGTTAGTCGAGCAGCTGATACTTATGAACGATTGACTTTAGTAATTTGGATTTATATAATGTTACTGTTGTTTAAAGAGACGAGTTGAATATTCGAGTTTTTTTGATAATGTTTTACAAAGATTTTAGTCTGTTCTGCGCAAGATTATCCAACGATGCTAGGCGTTATTTTATGTCTAAAAACTAGTTGAGAAAGGAAGTCTAATATGAATAAGTCTCTTTTTAGGCAAAACCATCCGCTAGTTATTTCCTGCTATTATCTAGTGATGCTATTGCTAGTAATGAGTTCAACGAATCCAGTGATCATTAGTTCTTCTTTTGTTGGAAGTTTGTTATTGCTGTTGCTTAATTTGAAAGGGAAATCGAAGAAATCAGTGCTATATCCTTTGATTTTTTGTCTGATTATTACGATAACAAACCCTTTATTTGTCCATCGAGGAGCAACGATTCTATTTTTTTTATTTAATAAACCGATTACCATGGAAGCCTTTGTATATGGTTTTTTTATGGGGATCATGATTGCTACGGTTATCTATTTGTTTCAAAATTTTCAGCTATCCGTTGAATCGGAGCAATTTTTTTATCTTTTTGGGAAACGATTTCCTAAGTCTGTCTTGATTTTAACATTGGTTTTTCGGTTCATACCATTGCTTGAGCATTTTTTTCAAGAGCTGAATCAAACGCAAAAAACAGTTCAACGAACACAAAACAAAAATTTTAAGGAACGTGCAGCCTATGGGTTTGATTTATTTGGAAATTTATTTTCTTGGTCATTGGAAAATGCCATGGATACGGCAGATTCAATGAAAGCCCGTGGCTACGGTATTGGGACTAGAAGCAGTCATTTAAGTTATAGCTGGAGAAAAACGGATACGCTCTGGTTGATACTAATCATCTTCTCTGGTAGTTTTTTTATTTTAGGATTGATGAATGGTCACTATCAATTCAATTTCTATCCATATCTCAATAATAGTTATCGACTAATCCAACAAAACCGGCCGTATTATATTTTTATAGGCGTTTTAGCATTTATACCGTTATTAAAACGATTAAAGGAGGTAATGGTATGGCGTATCTTGAAATCAAAAATTTAACTTTTCAATATGCTGGAAGTGACAGACCTGTTTTGAAAGAGGTATCATTATCTATCGAAAAAGGTGAGTTTGTTTTGATTTCTGGTGCAACTGGGAGTGGAAAATCAACCTTATTAAAACTACTTAAGCCTCAATTGACGCCAGCCGGCAAACAAACAGGCTCTATTTACTTAAATAATGAAGAGATAACCGCCCTTCCAGAACATTTTTCAGCTAGTAAAATCGGCTATGTCATGCAAAATCCTGAAAATCAAATTGTGACAGATGGCGTTTGGCCCGAATTAGCTTTTGGTTTAGAAAATATAGGAATCCCTACAGCTGAAATTAAGAGTCGAATTGCTGAAATGGCTAATTTTCTTGGTATTCAAGAACTACTGGAATTTAAAACCAGTGAATTATCTGGGGGACAAAAGCAGTTGTTGAATTTAGCTTCTGTTTTGGTAATGAAACCAGATATCTTGATTTTAGACGAACCCACAACTCAGCTTGATCCGATTGCCTCTCAAAACTTTGTCGATATATTAGTGCGACTAAATAGAGAAATGGGGGTAACCATTTTATTAGTAGAACACAGTGTGGAATCAGTTTTTGCATTAGTTGATAAGCTGATAATTTTGGACCATGGACAGCTGATTTTTGAAGATGCCCCAAGAGCCATTTCAACTGAAATCAAGAAGAATAGAAGTGATCTCGGCCGCTTTATAGTCAGTTTGCCCAGTGCGGTACAAATTTTCCTTGGAAGTGGGCTAAAGGATGAGTGTCCGGTCACAGTAATTGAAGGCAAACGTTTTTTGGCTCGGCATTTTTCAGCAGACATGGTTTTACAGGAGCAACAGACGTCACCTATCAAAAAGAAAACGACAATAAGTATCCAGTTAAAAAACTGCTGGTTTCGCTATGAAAAGAATAGTCGGGATATTTTAGCGGGTGTTGATTTTGAAGTTTATGAAGGAGAAATCTTTTCTTTAGTTGGAGGGAATGGAACGGGAAAAACAACATTATTGAAAACAATTGCTGGCATCTATGACTGTTACCGTGGCAAAATTTCGATTTTAAATCAATCAATCAAAAAAAATAAAGAAACAATCGGTTATTTACCACAAGAACCTCAGATGTTGTTTATTAAAGATTCAGTCTTAGAGGATTACAAGCACTATTTAGAGAGCAAAAAAATGAATGAAACAAAGCAAATGGAACGGATAAAAAGTGTCGTAACCTTGCTTGATCTAAATGAGGTTATGCAGCAGCACCCTCTTGATCTAAGCGGTGGTGAATGTCAAAGAGCTGCATTAGGGAAATTACTTTTGACTGATTTTAACATTTTATTATTAGATGAACCGACTAAAGGTGTCGATAATTATGGGAAAAAGCAGTTGATCAAAATAGTAAAAGAATTATCTAAACAAGGCAAAACAATCTTAGTAGTGACCCATGATCTGGATTTTGCTGCAGAATTATCTGATCGTTGCGGGTTATTTTTCCAAAATAAGGTATTGACTACAGCCAAACCAAAAATTTTTTTTAGTCATCATACATTTTATACAACAGCAGCCAGTCGCATATCGCGAGATAATTTTCATGCTTTAGTTACGACAGAGCAAGTAATTGAAGCCTGTCAAGCTGTAAAAGGAGTAGTATGATGAATAATAGAGCTGTTAATCGCGTATTGATCAAATCATTGTGCATCCTCTTTTTGTTTATTGTCGGAGCGGTGCTGCTTCAAGCGAGTCAATACCAGATAATATCTATGCTGTTAGTGATTGCCGCTTGTTTTCCAATTTATTATCGTTATGAAAGAAAACAGATTAATATAAAAGAGCTAGTTTTGATTGCGGTATTAACGGCTGTTGCTGTGTTAGGTAGATTTTTGTTTTATATGATTCCAGCCATCACTCCAATGACAGCAATCATCATAATTTCAGGCATTTGCTTAGGGGCTGAAGTTGGGTTTTTAGTCGGGTCGCTATCAGCTGTTACATCAAATATATTATTTGGACAAGGCCCGTGGACACCTTTTCAAATGTTTTCTTGGGGCATGATTGGTCTGGTAGCTGGATTGCCTTGGTTGCAGAAAAGGCTTAAAAAAAGTTATTGGTTTTTAGCACTCTATGGGATATTAGCCGGTTTTTTCTTTTCCTTTTTTATGGATCTATGGACGGTCTTTTCAATTGATCGGTCTTTTTCTTGGCAAAGATATCTAGCATTATTATTAAGTGCTGTACCCTATACAATGTCTTATTGTTTTTCAAATGCCTTTTTCTCATGCTTCCTGTTTCGAACCATACAAACAAAGCTTCAACGAATTTTAGTCAAATATGATATAAAATAATTAAAATAAAGGTGGAACTAAAAATGAAAAAAATTATAAATGCAGCGATGATCATGATGATGATCTTCATACTTGGTGCTTGTGGTCAAGCAACGGATAAAAAAGATACAACGAAAGCAAGTGAAAACGCACTTAGTATTACGATCGTCTTGAAAGAAGATGGCAAAGAGTTTGATAAAAAAGAATTGAACATTAAAAAAGACGAGTCACTTCAAACGGTTATGGAAACAAATTATAAAGTAGAAATGTCGAAAGATTTTATTAGTGGAATTGATGGTCGTGTGCAAGATGAAAAATCTAGTAAATACTGGATGTACGATGTTAATGGGAAACAACCCGATGTAGGAGCCGTTGAATATTTTCTAAAAGATGGTGATACAGTTACTTGGACATTGAATAAATTATAGAATAAATCAGCTTCTGAAAAACATTTAACAAACCCTGACAATCAGTTGTCAGGGTTTGTTTGTTAGAATGAACTTGTCAGTCAGATAAGTGAAAAATAAAGGAGCAAAAAATTTATGACAACAGCAGAAGCGTTTAAAAAAATAATGAATGAACAAACAGAAATCGCCTTAGCAACAAGTGTTGAGGGAATACCCAATGTCCGAATCGTCAATTTCTTTTATGATGAAACGAAAAAATGTTTATTTTTCTCGACTTTTCAAGGAAATGAAAAAATCGCTGAGTTCCAAAAAAATCCCAATGTCGCCTTTACAACGATTCCAAGTGAACAAACAAATCATGTCCGGGTGCATGAGGCACAAGTAACAAAGAGTGAGCTGACTGTTTATGATGTAGCCCAACAATGGATTCAAAAAATCCCTAGCTATGAAGAAAACATCAAACAGGCAGGTAAAATGCTAGAATTATACGAAATTCATTTTACCAAAGCAATTGTGATTTTAGGAATGGATAGTAGAGAAACCATTGTATTGTAAGACTGGAAGGGAGAGAATAATATGAATTATTGGATCGGGGTTGCTTCTAAAGATCACGTAGCGCTAGGTGTAGCAGGAGGCTTCTGCCAATTATGTCATGGTAAATCAGCACCGTTGAATAAAATGAAAGCAGGCGATTGGTTGATTTACTATGCACCGAAGCAGAGTTTGAAAATCAAAGAACCGTGTCAGGAGTTTATTGCACTGGGACAAGTGTTACCTGGGGAAACGTATTCGTTTGAAATGGCTCCAGGCTTTGTTCCCTTTAGAAAAAATATTGACTTCTTAAAAAAGATTCAACCAGTGCCATTACAAGCAGTTGCTCAGTTTCGACTATGGCAGGAATATCGATCACGATTGAGATTTGGCCATTTTCAAATTCCGGAAGAGCTATTTGATTTTATCGTTTCTGGAATGAAAAGAGCGTAATAAATAAAAAATCAGGACAGAAAAGCATTCTTCTCGTCCTGATTTTTTAATCTTCCATTTCGAATAATTACTCGTAGCGTAATGCTTCAATTGGATCAAGTTTCGCAGCTTTTCTGGCTGGATAAACACCAAAGAAAATCCCGATAGCACTTGAAAAGACTAAGACGGCTACAATGGATGTCAACGTAAACTGTGCCGTGATATCTAAAGCACTGGCAACTGTAACGGCCAAGATTGCGCCTAACGTCAGACCGATCAATCCGCCAATCAAACATAAAATCACTGATTCCGTTAAAAATTGGAATAGAATATTACTGTCGGTTGCACCTAAGGCTTTTCTAGTTCCAATTTCTCTTGTTCGCTCGGTTACTGAAACGAGCATGATATTCATTACACCGATGCCACCTACAAGTAAGGCGATTGCTGCAACAGCTGCAATAAAGTTAATAAATAACCCTAAAACATTATTGACTTGATCAAGTGCTTGTAAAAAGTTGGTTGCAGTATAGACTTTGTCACCGACTGCATTGTGACGGACTGAAAGAATGTTTACGATTTGTTTCGACACCGCATCGATATCATCTTTTGATTTAGCAATAACCGTCAAACTAGTGATTTTAGTTGCGTCAGGATTTAAGTTATTAGCTGTTGTTAGAGGGATTGAAATATACCCCATCATTTCTTCTTCATCAAATGAGCCGACCATTTTTTCTACAGTACTTTTGGTTACACCAATGATTCGGGGGCTAATTTGTCCTTTTTGCCCACGTAAGTTGATTTTTTCGCCAACTACATTTTCTCGTCCATTGAAAAAATAGCGGGCGGTATCAGCACTGATCACAGCGACTTTACTGCCTTCTGAATATTCAGTGGTATTGAAATAACGACCATAGATAATCTCTTTATCCATTGTTTGATTCGTATATTGTAAGTCAGGAGTCCCAGCCATGATCAAGGTGGCTTTTGATTTGTCATTTTCTGCCCCGACTGCTTGAATTGATACGGCAGGAGAAACATGATCGATTTGTGGAATTCCATCTTTTAACGCCTTGATATCTTTACTCGTGATTTTTTGACTCTCTGTGGCATCGCGATTAGTGGAAACAGAAATCGTAGAAGCACCCAAATCGCTGAAGGTGCCAGTGATCTGACTCGTTGCGCCATTGCCAACAGCTAAAATCGCAATAACCGCTGCAATCCCGATGATAATCCCCAGCATAGTCAAAAACGAGCGCATTTTATTTGCTAAAATACTATCGATCGCCATTTTGAAACTTTCAATAATTCCCATAGGAACGGCTCCTTTCTATAGTGTTTTTCGCTCAAGCACAGGCTGATCATCAATGATTTCACCATCTCGAAAAGACACGATTCGTTTTGTGTATTGTGCTACATCTGGTTCATGAGTGACCATGACTACGGTTGTCCCAGCGTCGTTTAGATCCTGAAAGATTTTCATGATTTCCAGTGTTGTTTTTGAGTCTAAATTTCCTGTAGGTTCATCAGCCATTAAAACTGCTGGATCATTGACGATCGCCCGGGCAATTGCTACGCGTTGTTTTTGCCCGCCTGAGATGGCATTGGGTCTATGTGATACTCGATCGGCTAAACCAACTTTTCTTAATGCTTCTAAAGCGCGTTCTTTTCGTTCTTTTGCCGAAATACCAGAGTAAACCATGGGAAGGGCGACATTATCTAAAAGAGACATGCGCGGCATCAAATTGAAGGATTGGAAGACAAAGCCGATTTCTTTGTTGCGAACATGTGCACTTTCATTACTTGTTAAATTGGATACATCTTGTCCATTCAAATGATAGGTTCCTTCATCAAAACGATCCAATAAACCAAGGATGTTCATCATGGTTGACTTTCCTGATCCACTTGGGCCCATAATTGAAGTGAATTCTCCTTCTGCGATATGAAGAGAAACATGCTTTAAGGCTGCTAATGCTTCACCGCCAGTCCGATAGATTTTTACGACATCTTTTAAATCGATCAATTATTTCACCTTCTATTCTTTGGTTACTGCAACGTTGTTTTTTATATCAGAGCTTGGAGAAAGAATCACTGTCGCATTTTCACTTAAGCCACTTTTTACTTCAATCAATTTATCTGACTGAATGCCAATTGCAATTTTTGTTTCTTTGGCAATCCCCTTGTTGACAACATAAACAATCGGTTCATTTTTATCGTTATAGGTTAGCGCTTCAATTGGTAAGGCCAGAACATTTTCAACAGTATTTGTTTTGATCTCAACATCGACATCAAAACCAGCAAAAAGATTTTCTGGTGCGTGATCAAAGGTTACGATTGCGGCTAAACTTGCTGTTGTGCCAGTTGTTGATTGAGTACTTTGTGCGACTGGATCTTTTTCAGCTACTTTTCCAAGGAAGGTTTGATTACCACTTGTAATTTCAGCTTGTTGATCAACTTTAACGGCAGATGCTTCAGAATTAGATAATTCTAGTTGGACTTTCAAGGTGGAAAGATCATCTAATTGAATCGATGGTTTTCCTTGTTGAGCATTTGTGTCGGCTTGCTTGGCTTTGATATTGACTTGAGTCACTGTAGCATCGAAACCAGCCACTAATTGTAAACCATTATCGTACGTTGCTAAAACTTTATCTTTTGTTACCTTGTCGCCAATCTTAACGGACACATCAACCACATTTCCAGTACCCATAAGCGATTGGGTTTGATTTGGAATCAAAGTACCGGTTGTCGAAAGTTTTTCGACGATCGTTTCTTTTTTGACTTCACCTGTTCGAACAGTGACAGCCTCGGATGTTCTTGAATTCCCTCGAACAAATAAGAAAATAACAATCGCAATCACTAACACGGCAAGAATCCCGAAAATAGTTTTCTTTTTCATAGATTTCAGCTCTTTTCTACTTATTTTTATGACATAGTGTCATTTATGTAAGTTTACTCTCTTTTTCATGAAAAGTCTAAGATTTATTTCAATTTTTAAATGATTACTAAATAAACGGAAGTTTGGGTTCTTTTTGATTAGTCATTTGAATTCTATTTTGTTTCTTGCGTTATAATAAAGGAAAAGAATGTTTAGGAGGGTTTGGTTCAATGAAAAAATTTGTCTATGCAATCAGTGATATCCATGGAGAATATGAATTGTTTAAAGAGTTGATTCAATACTATGATCCGACGATGCATCAATTGGTATTGATTGGTGATCTAAATGATCGTGGACCTAAAACCAAAGAGAGCTTTTTGCTTGGAAAAAAATTAGTCGAGAAATATGATGGAATTTACCTAAGAGGAAATCATGAAGAGTATTTTTTGCAGTTTTTAAACAGTCCAGAAGATTGGTTTACTAGCTATGTGCGTAATGGCGGTAAAGAAACTATGGAAAGTTTACTCCATAAGGGAGCGACAGAAGAATATTCTCCTACAGAAATCGCAATGATGATCCGTAGTCGTTATAAAGAGTTGATTGAATTTTTAATGAAACGTCCATTATATTTTGAATGGAACAACTATATCTTTGTCCATGCGGGTGTCGACTTAACTCAAAAGGATTGGCACGAAACCAGTCCTCATGATTTTATCTGGATTAGAGAGGCCTTTCATACAGGGCAGAATAAGACGGGGAAAACGATTGTCTTCGGTCATACGATTACGCCGATGCTTCATGGTGACATGGAAACGACTGATTTATGGTGTTCGGATCATAAAATTGGGATCGATGGCGGTGCCGTTTTTGGCGGTTCTGTTCACGGGGTGATTTTTGATTCCAAGGGGATCGTCCAGGATATTGAATATCAAAATTTAAAAGGACCCTGGCAACCAGATTTTTAGGAAAGCTGTCTTTTATTTTTGAAAGGATCGCTAAACTCTTTTTTAAGCTTTGTCCTCTTTCTATATTTCAAGTGGAAAATATGCTAGAATGAAACAGTATGTTAATGAAAAGAGGTATGTAAATATGGCAGAAACTTATAACCAAGACGTAGTTGATTTACTTCAGAAAGAATTGACAGAATATCGTTCAAAACAACTAACGACAGTGCTGACTTTATTGAGTGAAGGCAACACTGTTCCTTTTATTGCTCGCTACCGTAAAGAAATGACTGGTAGCTTAGACGAAGTTCAAATCCGTGAAATCGAAGAACGGTATACTTACTTAGGTAATTTGGAAAAACGTAAAGAAGAAGTCTTACGCTTAATCGAAGAACAGGGCAAACTGACAGAAGCGCTAGCCAAGTCTATTCAAAAAGCGACAAAAATGCAGCAAGTAGAAGATTTGTATCGCCCTTATAAACAAAAACGCCGAACTAAAGCGACGATCGCCAAAGAAAAAGGGCTAGAACCTTTGGCAGAATGGCTGTTGAGTTTCCCAGCCCAAGCAGATGTTATGGCAGAAGCTGAAACATTCGTAGATGTGGAAAAAGAAGTTGATTCTGCTGAAACAGCTTTACTTGGAGCACATGAAATCATCGCTGAACGAGTGAGTGATGAACCTAAGTTCCGAACGTGGATTCGTGATTTTACCTTTAAACATGGGCAATATGTCAGCACGGTCAAAGACAAGGAAAAAGATGAAAAATCAGTGTATGAAATGTACTATGATTTTTCAGAACCTCTGAGCAAAATGGTCTCCCATAGAGTGTTAGCGACAAATCGTGGAGAAAAAGAAGATATCCTAAAAGTGACACTGCTAGTTGAAGAAGATAAAATTGCTGCATATTTAGACCGTCAATTGATCGGCAACAACAAGCAGTCATCAACCGCTAGCTATGTTGAAACAGCTTATTTGGACAGCTACAAACGATTTATTGGTCCTGCAATCGAGCGGGAGATCCGCAACGAACTCACTGAAAAAGCAGACGAACAAGCAATTAACATTTTTGGTGAAAACCTTCGTAATTTGTTATTACAGCCGCCATTGAAAGGCAAAGTTGTGTTAGGTTTTGACCCGGCTTACCGTACGGGGTGTAAATTGGCAATCGTCGACGCAACCGGAAAAGTCTTAGCGATCCAAGTGATTTATCCGCATAAACCTGCTTCTGGGGAAAAAAGAGCGGCCGCAGGACCTGCGTTTAACAAGTTGATTGAAGAGCATCAGGTTGAAATGGTGGCAATTGGTAATGGAACAGCTAGCCGTGAATCAGAATTATTTGTGGCGGAACAATTAAAACAAATCAAAAGAGATGTTTTTTATGTAATTGTTAATGAAGCAGGAGCCTCTGTTTATTCTGCCAGTGATGTAGCTAGAACTGAATTTCCAGACTTGCAAGTAGAAGAAAGAAGTGCAGTCAGCATTGCACGCCGTTTGCAAGATCCTTTAGCTGAATTGGTAAAAATCGATCCGAAAGCAGTCGGTGTGGGACAATACCAACATGATGTTTCACAAAAACGTTTAGCAGAACAATTGGACTTTGTTGTAGAAACCGCTGTTAACCAAGTCGGTGTTAATGTGAATACAGCCAGCCCGCAACTGTTACAACATATTTCAGGTTTAAATAAAACAACAGCTCAAAATTTAATGGCCTACCGCGATGAAAATGGTGCCTTCACTGCTAGAAATCAAGTGAAAAAAGTTCCTCGCTTAGGACCAAAAGCGTATGAACAAGCCATTGGTTTCTTACGAATTCCAAATGGAAAAAATATTTTGGATAATACAGGTATCCATCCAGAAAGTTATGATGTTGCCAAAGCCATTTTAGAACAAGCCAATGTAAAATTAGCAGAACTGGGCACACCAGATGCGGCGCAACGGATTAAAGGACTAGCATTGACACAATTAGAAACAGATTTGGCAGTTGGAAGTGAAACGTTAAAAGATATTATCGCAGCGTTAGTTCAACCAGGTAGAGATATGCGTGATGAAATGCCTGCACCTCTTTTAAGAAAAGATGTGTTATCAATGGAAGACTTAAAATCTGGGATGGAGCTACAAGGAACAGTCCGTAACGTGATTGATTTCGGTGCATTCGTTGATATCGGTGTCAAGCAAGATGGTTTAGTGCATATTTCAAAACTCAGCTCAAAATTTGTGAAACATCCTACTGATATCGTAGCAGTAGGAGACGTTGTGACCGTTTGGGTGGAAGATGTTGATACGAAGAAAGGGCGCATCAGTTTAACGATGCTGCCGCAAGCTGAAAGGAAAGAATAGTCTTGAGTCCTTTTTCTAAAGAAGGAAAACCAATAAAGCAAGAATTAACGGATGACCAGCTACAAACAATGGTGGAAGACATTTCACTGACTTTTTTTGCAAAGAGATTTCGACACAAAGCATTCTTCAATCGGCGCCTAAAAACAACTGGAGGACGCTACCATTTAGGTTCTCATAATATTGATTTTAATCCCAAAGTATCTGAGTTATATGGTGAAAAAGAATTAATCAATGTAATTAAACATGAGCTGTGTCACTATCATCTTCATCTAGAAGATAAAGGCTATCAGCATAAAGATGCGGAATTTAAATCCTTGTTGAAGCAAACAGGAGGCAGCCGCTATGTTCGGCCTTTAGTGGAACAAAAGCCTCAGTCGTATCATCAATATCAATGCGAAAAATGCCAAACCTTGATTTTGCGAAAACGTAGAATTAATACACAACGTTATGTTTGCGGAAAATGTCACGGAAAGTTAGTGGAATGTGCCCCCGGTAAGTAATAGGGTCAGAAATGAGTTTGTAAAAAGAGTCTGCAAAAAGTAGTCGGCGTGAATAATTTCTGATTTAAGTATATTTTCAGAAGTAAAATACGGGACAAGACCTAAAAAGTTTTGTCCCGTATTCATGTATTAAAGATCGAAGTAATTAATGTAAAAGAAAAGAGGAATAGGATGATTCAGGATTGGAACACAGTTATCGAGTTTTTAGCTGCAAAGGAGCAAATAGATGGAACCTATGATTTAGCTATATTAGCTGGCAACAGCCTTCCGTATCTAGCTGATGAATTGATCCGTTTGTACGAACAAGGTGTAGTATCGCAATTTATGTTAGTGGGTGGTATCGGTCACGCTACGGTATTTTTACAAAGAAACTTCAAAAAGATGGGCGTCGATGTCCATTATAAGAGTGAAACTGACATGTATCTGGACTATTTTAAATTAAAGTATGGTTTGGACAAAGAACGCTTCATCACTGAGAATACGTCAACAAATTCTGGTGAAAATGCACGATTCTCACTAAAAGTAGTTGAAGCAGCGGGCCTAGCGCCTAAAAAGGTGTTATTATTAGAAGACCCAATATTGCAAAGAAGAATCAAAGCAACTTTTGAAAAGGAATGGCAAGAAACAGATACCGTTTTTACAAATTATGTACCAAGGATCCCTTTTGTTAAAGCTGTTGGTGAATCGGTTTTATTTGAAAATAGTCAACTGAATGGATTGTGGGATAAAGAGTATTTTCTCTCTTTAGTGTTAGGTGAAATTCCACGCCTTAGAGATGATAAAAATGGTTATGGTCCTAATGGAAGCAATTATATTGGTACCGTGAATATTCCAGAATCTGTAGAGCAGTCTTATGAAAAGCTATCTCAATTATATGAGTATCAGCAAAAGCGCTGAACAAGACGGAGTGCTTGCTATGAAAAAATGAAATATTGACAAAAATAACAGCGTATTTTATGATAGATTGAGTGGTATTTTTCACTGAAATGCGGTCATGGCGGAATGGCAGACGCGCCAGCTTGAGGGGCTGGTGGGGGCAACCCCGTGGAAGTTCGAGTCTTCTTGGCCGCATAATTCAACCCTAAACCTTGGTATCTATAGGTTTAGGTTTTTTTGTTTATAAAAGTTCTGATACAGGAGAATGAGTCATTTTCTCTTATTTAATGTCCAAACTTTTACTGATATAATTATATTATTAAACAAAGGAGCAAAAAGAATGAATCAAGTAGAGTTTTACATAAAAAAATTTAAAAATGAACATCCAGAATACACGAATAAAGATATTCAAGCGTTTGCATTTGGTGGAGGAGAGGCAATGGCTAGCGAACTCGCTAGGCTTGTTGTTATGGGAGAGAAGTGTGGAACGACCAGCTTATATCAATTATATAAGTTAGAAAATGTAGAGATTCCCGAAGTCGATGATATGAGTGTTGTTTTAGATGGTCGTGGAAATCCGACATCAATTATTAAAAATACAGTTGTAGAAGTATTAAAATTTAAAGATATCACAGAACATCATGCTCGAACTGAGGGAGAAGGGGATAAAACATTAGACTACTGGCGCAATGCACACATCACTTTTTTTACAGAGGCGTACAAAGGCAGACAGGATATTAAATTTGATTGGGAGTCTCTAGTAGTATTTGAAACATTTAAAGTTATATATGAATAATGGTTTAAATTAACAAAAAAGTGAGATAAAAAATAGAGGCTAACAATTGGTATATTGAAATAATGGCGATCATTTAGTCATAAAATTGAAAGGAGATTATGGTGAGTAAAAATATCGTTAATCCAACCAGAAAAATTTTCCCGATAGTTTTAGGTACAATATTGTAGTTGGATGTCATTCAGCTAACGAACCAGAAAATAAAAGTAGTTCAAAAAATAGCGAAGTAACTGAAGAAAGTGTCTATAATATATTTTCTACTATGTCTAATTTAGGAGAAGGGACATTTAATATCTCAAGTGAGCAAGGAAATTCAGCGAATAATACTGAGGTTGTGATTAGGTATAATAAGAATAACAAAACAACTCCCCTAAAGGTTGAAACTAAAGGAATAAACGGTGAGATGACTTCATATATCTACGCGGACGGACAATTGATCGATCAACTAGATTTAACTGATTCTACAGAAATAATCGGTTTACAAAAAGTCCCTAGTGCAGTCACAGAAGGAATTCATGAACTTGAATTAGTCCAATATCAAGATGATAGCCGCCAAAATGGGATTCCTACCTTTAAAAAACAACATTACACAGTGGCTACAAAATGAACTGAAGAGAAACGATGAGAATATAAAATATCGAACAAAAATTGACACAGCTTTATGAGGTGTCTTTTTTTATAGAGAAGTAATCGAGTGAAACAAGCTCATTTTTTTAAGGCTTTTTATTTTGTATTCTTTTGCGTAGGGATCATTTACAAAACAAAATAAAGCGCTATAATGATTGTAAGCGTTTTATGACGTTTTTAGTTTTATTCTAATTTAAGAGTGGAGGAATTATGTATGAGATTAGCAGGAAAAATCGCATTAATTACTGGTGCTTCAATGGGGATGGGCAAAGAACATGCCTCTTTATTTATCAAAGAAGGTGCAACGGTATATATTGCTGATATCAATGATGCCAAAGGGCAGGAGACAGCAGATGATCTGGGAGACAAAGCTCACTTTATCCATTTAGACGTGACCAATGAGGACCAATGGCAAGCGGCGATTGAACAAATTGCTAAGGAAAGTGGAAGCTTGGATGTATTGGTCAATAATGCAGGGATCAGTATGTTTAATAGTCTAATTAATACTAGCCAGGAAGAGTTTATGAAAACCATCGAAATTAATCAGCTATCTGTTTTCTTAGGAATGAAAGCCTCGGTGCCATTGATGGAAAAAAGTGATGCAGCCTCAATTATCAATATTTCTTCGATTGAAGGATTTGAAGGAAGTATTGGTGGCTATGGCTATGTCAGTTCCAAATTTGCAGTCAGAGGTTTGACTAAGTGTGCTGCTTTAGAATTTGCCGATAAAAATATACGTGTGAATTCAGTACATCCAGGTGGTGTTGTTACACCGATGGTAACAGAGGCAACAGGTGAACAAAAAGCTGCGATTGAACAATTCCAACAAACGATCCCAATGAAACGAATGGCAGAGCCAAAGGAAATTTCAAAATTAGTTTTATTTTTAGCGTCTGATGATTCATCGTATTCGACAGGAAGTGAATTTATTGCTGATGGGGGGATTTTAGCGTAATGTTTTGTTTATCAATTTGATTGAATTCAATGGCGATAAATCAAACACCCATTAAAGTTGGCGCGCTTGCCTAATAATATGAAAATGAAAGTGATCGACTTACATGCTATTTCCGTCATACTAGAGATGACCGAAGTGTTTGTAGGTCGATCATTTAATGTATGATCGTTACTTTTTTTCTTAGCCATTTAAATTTATCTAAAGCCGAGGAGGATACATGCGTTTTAGATACGCTTTTTGCTTGTATCTTATATAATAGGAAAAAAGATACTTTAAGGGGTGGGCATATGGTCATTAAGAGAGCTTGGTGGAAAGAGGCAGTTGGTTATCAGATCTATCCAGCTAGTTTCATGGATACAAATAGCGATGGCATTGGAGATATCAATGGTATCCGCTCAAAACTTCATTATCTCAAAGAGCTAGGGATCGGTTTCATCTGGATCACGCCAATTTATGAGTCGCCTAATGTTGATAATGGGTACGATATCAGTGACTATCAAAACATCTTAGCAACGTTTGGAACGATGGAAGAATTTGATTTACTATTGAAAGAAGCGCATGAGTATGGCATTAAAATAATTATGGATTTAGTGATCAATCATACATCAAATCAGCATCCTTGGTTTATTGAATCTAGGTCATCTGTAAAAGACGATTTTAGAGACTACTATATTTGGGCAGATGGTTCGATCGATGGACCGCCCAATGACTGGGTATCTATTTTTGGTGGCTCTGCTTGGGAATACGATGAATTGACGGATCAATATTATCTTCATGTTTTTGCCAAGGAGCAGCCAGATCTAAATTGGGAAAATCCGCAGGTAAAGCGGGCACTTTTTTCAATGATCGATTGGTGGCTTGATAAAGGAATCGATGGTTTTCGTGTGGATGCTATTTCTCATATAAAAAAAGCACCGTTAGAAACTTCCTCAATCAATGATCCGTTTGCTTCATTTAAAAATGTTCCAGGAATTGAGGCTCATTTGGAAGAGTTGAGGGATATCTTTAAAAAGCGGGATATTTTGACTGTTGGCGAAGCCAATGGTGTCAGTGCAGCTGAAGCAGATCAGTGGGTTGGAGAAACAGAAGGCTATTTCAATATGTTGTTTGAGTTTGACCATATTGCTTTGTGGAATAAGGGCGAGCAAGAAGGGTTCGATGTTGTTCAATTTAAACAGGCAATCACTATATGGCAGGAGGCTTTAGCAGAAGGCAAAGGCTGGAATGCTCTTTATATGGAGAATCACGACCTGCCTCGTTCAGTCTCTAGTTTTGGTAGTGAAGAGATCGTTTTTTGGCAAGCATCTGCTAAGGCTTTGGCGTTAACATTTCTCTTATTGCAAGGTACTCCTTTTATCTATCAGGGACAAGAGATTGGGATGACCAATATGCCATTTGCCTCGATTGCTGAGATTGATGCAGTGGATACTAAAAATTTTTACTATGAAATGCTTAATACTGGACTTGCCCCGGAAAAAGCGATGGATGTGATTCGCCGAACAGCTAGAGATAATTCAAGAACACCGATGCAGTGGACCGCAGAAGAATATGCTGGTTTTTCAAGAAAGAAACCTTGGATGGTGATTAATCCTAATAAAAGGAGAATCAATGTGCTAGATGAACTAGCTGATCCAGACTCTGTGTTGAACTTCTACAAAGCGGTTATTCAATTGAGAAATGAAAATGAGGCATTGATTTATGGGAGCTATAAGCTATACTTACCTGAGCATCCTCAGTTATTTGTATATGGACGGCGTTTAGGCGAAAAACGATTTGTCATTATCATCAACCTATCAAAAGAGTTTGCTTCTGCAGATTTACCAGAAAATGTTCAGATCGAGGACTGGGACTTAAAAGTTTGTAATCTGAATAATCATGTTATCCACCAACACACGATTTTTGCTCCCTATGAGGCTAGAGTCTATCAGTACAAAAATAAATAATACAGGCAGTATGAGGGCGTGATAAACAGTCATCGTGGGCGGTTCCCGCGGATGTTTGTCACAGCTCTCTTGTTTTAGTCCAGCAGGTACGCACCTATAAAATAAGAATAGTAAGAATTTTTTGTTTTTTTTCGGAAATTGCCAACTTTTCATTGCTTTTTTTTTCTAGGTGGCGTAACTTTAAAGATATAAATTTTGAAAATGAGGGATACAGTATGAGAAATTTTGAGAAATCTAGCAAGCTTGATGGTGTAAGTTATGACGTGCGCGGCCCAGTCTTAGAAGAAGCCGACAGAATGCATGAAGAAGGCATTCGTATTTTGAAACTTAATACTGGCAATCCCGCTCCCTTTGGTTTTGATGCCCCGAATGAAGTTGTTCGCGATATGATCATGAATGTTCGTAATTCAGAAGGTTATTCTGATTCAAAAGGTATTTTTTCAGCTCGAAAAGCAATTGAACAATACTGCCAAGTCAAAGGCTTTCCTAATGTGACGATCAATGATATTTACACTGGTAATGGCGTCAGTGAACTGATTTCAATGTGCATGCAAGGATTATTGAATAATGGTGATGAAGTTTTAGTACCAATGCCGGATTATCCATTATGGACAGCCTCAATTTCATTGGCTGGTGGAAATCCTGTTCATTATATTTGTGATGAACAAGCAGAATGGTATCCAGACATTGATGATATCAAAGCGAAAGTAACAACGAATACAAAAGCGATTGTATTGATCAATCCGAATAATCCGACAGGAGCGTTGTATCCAAAGGAAATTCTTGAACAGATCGTTGAAATAGCAAGACAAAACGATTTGATCATCTTCTCTGATGAAATCTATGATCGTCTGGTTATGGACGGATTAACCCATATTCCAATTGCCACTCTGGCACCAGATTTGTTTGTTGTCACTTTAAACGGATTATCTAAATCACATAGAGTTGCAGGATTCCGTTGCGGTTGGATGGTGCTTAGTGGAAACAAAAAACATGTGAAAGGCTACATTGAAGGATTGAATATGCTGGCATCCATGCGTTTATGTTCAAACGTCTTATCACAACAAATTATCCAAACAGCTTTAGGCGGTTATCAAAGTGTTGATGATTTATTATTGCCAGGCGGAAGAATCTATGAGCAACGGGAATATATTTACAATGCAATCAATGATATTCCTGGACTTTCAGCTGTTAAGCCTAAAGCGGCTTTTTATATATTTCCTAAAATCGATACCGCGCGTTTTAATATCTACGATGATGAAAAATTCGTTTTAGATTTCTTGCATGAGCATCATATATTACTTGTCCACGGTGGCGGCTTTAATTGGACACAACCGGATCATTTTAGAATCGTTTATCTGCCTAAAATGGAAGACTTGAAATTTACCACTGAAAAAATGCGCCAATTTTTAAGTACCTACAAACAAAAATAAGCAAAGCACTTTTAAATAAAAAGAGTGACTCAAAACGAAAAAGTTTTGGGTCACTCTCATTTTAAGAAAGTAGCGTCAGAAATTATTCTGAGGCTTGACAATCTTTTTTACTAATTACCATACGATTTGTATATTTTTCTTCCATGTCCGGACTTGGATCCGAAACAACTACTAAATAAGCATTTTCATATTCTTTTTCAACGTAGCCGCTATAACTACTTTTGTCCCAACTAAAACTAATTCGTTTCTCCTGTGTCATGAATAACACCCCTTATTTGCAAAGCAAAATTATTTTCAATCGTCTCGGTTTAGTAATAGGTAATGTTCTTGCAGTATATTATGCAATAAAGTACAATAAATGCATAATGCGAATTCGCATATTTTGAGTTGTTTATAAAATAAAAATCATTTTTAATAGATTATTGAAATAGGCTTAGGAGTGAAGGCATGGATTCTTTTGGAGCGGTTATTAAAGAAATTCGTAAGAATAGAAAATTAACACAAAAAATGTTATCAGAAGATATCTGCTCACAAAGTGTCTTGAGTAGGATCGAAAACAATGAAGAGTTGCCCAATGTGGTAGTGATGCAGCAAATTTGTCAGCGTTTAGGCGTAACGATGGATCAAATCATGCAGTTTAAGTCAGAAGAAGTCCGTCTGATCACTCAAATATTTGAAAAAATAGCTGATTACTTTCGCCATAAAGAATATCTTAAAATAATGCATTACATGAGAGATACCCAAATTGAAGAACGATTACATTTGGATACGGATTGGCAGCGCTATTATTATTATCTAGGTAGTTGTAAATTTTATTTATGTAGTGATTATGAACAGGCAATACTTGACTTGAAAAAGGGGCTTTCCTATACTTATCAGGCAAATAAAGAGAACTTATCTGACTTTGAAATACAAGTCATCAGTTGTATCGGTAGTACCTATAGTAGTATTGGGAAAATTGTCGAAGCGGAGAAATATCTGAAATTAAGTATTCATTATTTTCATAAATTACCCAATGAACGCGTCACTGCTGAGTTAACAAAGATTTTTTATAATTATTCTAAATTTTTGACGGATCAAAAACGGCTGGAAGAAGCGCAAATCTATATTGACCAAGGGATTGTTTGGTCAAGACATAGAAATAGCTATTATTATCTAAGTGAATTATTTCAATTGAAGAGTCAATTGTTGGTCGTCAAAGGATGTTCAGAGAAAGCTGCTGAATATCTAATTTTATCTGAACAAATCCAGCGTATCGAAACGATTAAAATTTAAAGAAAGTTCAGTAAATATTTTTTAGAAAAGGTCTACACCATTCTTGACTTTAACTGATTTTAAGAGTAGGTTTAAAGTAGAAAATTAAAGAAAGAAGGATGAAGATGAGAACGTTTATCTTTGCAGAAAAGTTCTTTTTAAAAAGCGATGTAAAAGGACCGGGATATTTAGAAATTACAGATGGCTTATTTGGAGACTTTTATAAAGAAGTACCAGCAAGTGATGCTAAAGTGATTAATGAAGAAGGAAAATGGATTGCGCCGGGCTTGGTAGATACTCATATTCATGGCTATATGAACCATGATGTGATGGATAGTGATGCAGAAGGCTTGAAAGTTATGTCAGAAGGCTTGTTATCTTGCGGTGTTACATCATTTTTACCTACAACATTGACTTCAAGTAAAGAGCGCTTAAAAGATGTTGCAAAAACAATCGGTGAGGTATATCAAGAAGTTCCAGGTGCTAAAGTGCAAGGGATTTACTTTGAAGGACCATTTTTCACGGAAGAACATAAAGGTGCTCAAAATCCAAGTTATTTCAGCGATCCAGATCTTGCGACATTCAATGAATGGCAGGAAGCTTCAGGTGGTTTGATCAAAAAAATTGCCTTAGCTCCAGAGCGTAAAGGAGTTAAAGACTTTGTCAAAGCTGTTACGGATGAAGGTGTGGTTGTGGCTTTAGGGCATAGTGATGCAACGCTAGAACAAGCGACAGATGCAGTAGAAGCCGGGGCGAGTGTTTTTGTTCATGCATACAACGGCATGCGCGGACTTAACCACCGTGAACCTGGGATGGTTGGTGCATTGATGTCATTAAACCATGTGTTCTCTGAATTGATTTGTGATGGTCATCATGTACATCCAAATGCTGCAGATATTTTAATGGAAAAAGCTGGACATGATCATGTAGCATTGATTACTGACTGTATGATGGCCGGCGGCATGCCGGACGGAAATTACAACTTAGGTGAATTCCCAGTTGTCGTAAAAGATGGAACGGCTCGCTTAGAGTCTGGTAATTTAGCTGGCAGTATCTTGAAATTAAAAGAAGCAATCAAAAATGTTGTTGACTGGGAAATCGCGACACCAGAACAAGCTATTATGATGGCAACTTTAGTTCCAGCTGTTAGTTGTAAAATCGAAGATAAATGCGGTATGATCGCAAACGGACGTGATGCTGACTTTATCGTATTGAACCCTAGCATGGAATTAGAAGCAACGTATCTTGACGGAGTAGAACGTTACCGTGCATAAATAAAAAAACAGATTTTGGCTGATTTAAGCGCCAAAATCTGTTTTTTTATTTATGGATTTTTAGGTAAAATTGATGAGACAATTGTATGGTTTGTGTAGGCAATAAAAAAGTCTGGTAAAGACAGGTGATAGGTTTCAATATCTGTTTTGTAGAGTGAAACAGGAATCACAAATGTTTGCTCAGCTGTCCCCGCAATATAGTCGCCATCAATCGTTTGAGCTACGACTAGAAACCCGTGATTTTTCCAACTCGAAAGGTCATTTAAGGAAATCGTATCATCAGATGTAAGGTACTGAATCGTTTGTTCAAATTGTTCTTCAAGCGATTGACTGAAAATAATCATACTGTCTTCGGCTTGTTCATATGCTAAGACAGCTGTTAAAAAGCTTTGTGGATCAGTTTCGATCAGTTCTTCTTTGATTTTTTGAAAATCCATATATACACCTCCTGATTTAAAAGCTAAGTGAGCTTATTCGATCTTAATTAACTACCTGCTCAGCTGATTGCAAAATAATGCCGTAAGAGTTTATCGTTCATTTAAAATCGTAACACGAAAATCAACGGTTGTGTGTTTATTTAGTCCTTTTGCCTCAATGTCAATTTGCTTACATAACAATGCAGTTCCTTCATAAACAGGAATTACGCGATAACGGATGGTTTCACCGTTATCTAGTGCTTGTCGAACCTGGTTTTCATATTTAGTCATATAAGGCGTGTTGACAGGTGTTTGATACAGTGTAGTGAGATTTCGAGGATCATCACCTGAACCACCGAGTTGGCGCCCAATCAAATGACCTCTGGAATGAAGTGTCGGCTCTAAGCCAGAAACAAAGCCGGGAGGACGAATATCTTTGTTAGCAGAGGTACCAGTATTGACCATAGCTGGTTTTAATAAGGCATCTGCTCCCGTTGCACGGCTAAGTGAATCCAATGTGTGATAATCAATCCAGCCCTTTTTACTATCCGCTAATTCATCCGATAAAAAAGTCGCAGCACCTAATTCCTTAGGTCCGGTATTTGTCGAACTGACAGGTTTGGTTGTACTTGGCTTGGTTTGTTGTTGTGTGTGAAGTCCAAACATTTCTTGAATGTTATCTGGAACTTGAACGCCAAAGACGCCTAAAACTAAAATAATTAAAACGGCCACAAGCATAACTGCAGGACTGAAAGGCGGTTTTTGTTTTTTTCTTGCCATGTTTTTTCTCCTAACTTAAATAAAGCTGACTTTTATAGAGAATTCTTTATAAGTCATCTTTCTATTATACGAAAAAAAATCAAAAAATCAAAAAGCTTTTTGAGTTGCGAGAGGACTTGTTTGCCTTCTTATGATAAAATTCTTTTGAGAGGGGATTGAAAAGTCATGGCTTATATCGATGTAATTAATGAATATAAAAGATATCATATGGGAGATACAACAATTGCTGCAAATGATGGGATTACTTTTTCTGTAGAGCAAGGGGAAGTTGCGGTTATTTTAGGTCCAAGTGGTGCAGGGAAATCGACGGTGCTCAATATTTTAGGTGGAATGGATTCTTGTGATGAAGGGCAAATCGTCATCGACGGAACTGATATTGCAACATTCAATGAAAAACAATTAACGACCTATCGTAGAAATGATGTAGGGTTTGTTTTTCAATTTTATAATTTAGTACCTAATTTAACGACAAAAGAAAACGTCGAGTTGGCTTCTCAAATTGTTTCAGATGCTTTAAATCCAGAAGAAGTCTTAAAATCTGTTGGCTTAGGGGAGCGTTTGGACAATTTTCCAGCACAATTATCCGGAGGCGAACAGCAACGTGTAACGATTGCTAGAGCGATTGCTAAACGCCCTAAATTATTGTTATGTGATGAACCTACAGGTGCACTAGATTATGAAACAGGAAAACAAATACTAACGATCTTGCAAGAAACAGCTCGTAATACGGGTACGACTGTGATCATCATTACGCACAATTCTGCGATTGCGCCAATGGCTGATCGTGTGATTCGGATTAACGATGCCAAGGTTCGTAGTGTGGTGATTAACGAGGAACCAAAACCTGTATCAGAGATAGAATGGTAGGTGGTAGTGGTGAAAAAATCAGCCTTAATTAAAACAAGTTTTCGCGAAATCAAGCAGTCGAAAACACGGTTTATATCGATCATGGGCATTATTTTTCTTGGAGTCATGGTATTTGTTGGTTTAAAAGCTACAGGACCTGATATGACTCAGACAGCATCCAACTATTATCAAAAACAAAAATTACCAGATGCCCGAATTGTTTCCACCTTAGGATTAACAGATAAAGATCTTGATACGGTCAAACAAGTAAAAGATGTAAAAACAGTTTTCCCAAGATATACAAAAGATTTGGCAATCAGTCAGCGCAATGTCGCGGTAAAATTTATCAGTTATGATTTGAAACAACAACAACCATTAATTGATTATAAAATAGTGAACGGCCGTATGCCTGAAAAAAGTGGCGAAATTGTTTTAGATGATCTTGCACAATTACGAGGTCACTATAAATTGGGAGAAACACTGACTGTTTCAAAAGAAGATAACAAAGATGACGCGTTGAAAAAAGAGCAGTTTAAAATCGTCGGTTTTGTTCAGTCGCCTGAATATATTGAGAACACGTCAAGAGGGAATACGACGATTGGCAAAGGCTCATTAGATTTTTTTGCGGTCGTTCCTAAAGAAGATATGGAGCTTTCGACGTATACAGAAATTCTAGTATCCTTTAAAGGTCTAAGCAAAATTGATAGCTATTCAACAGAATACAAAGACAAACGTGAAAAAGCTGTTGCGTCGGTCAAAAAAGGAATGAAAAAACGACCTGAACAACGTGTGGAAGAAATCCGTGCAGAATCAAAAGCAGCTTTTGAAAAAGCGCAAAAAGAGATTACAGACGGTGAAAATGCGTTAAAAGATGCTGAAGCAAAACTACAAACAAGTGAGCAGGAATTAGCATCAGGTAAGCAAGAATTAGCTCAAGCACAAGCTGACTATACACAGCAAATCAACGCTGCAGAAAACGAGCTTGTAGTGAATCAAACGACAATTACAAACAGCGAAGATGAGCTTATAGCGCAAAAAAATCTCCTTGCAACAAAGCAAAACGAATTAGCACAAGCAGCAAATCAAGTGACTGAGGGACAAAATGCCTTACCTGGTTTACAACAACAACGAAACGAACTAGCTGCGTCAAACGAATCACTGAGTCAATTAGTGAATGGTTACCAAAGCTTAGGTTCTTCAGTTGCTATTTTAGATCGTGTACCAGACGAATCATTAGCAGAAAGTATTGCAGAGGCTGCGCCTCAACTGCAGGCTAGCATTCAATCATTAGGCGCTCCTGCCGAGGTTTCGGCTGCGGTTGATCAATTGATTGCTCAACCGGAACGAGGAAATATTGGGGTCGTTATGGGTGCAATCAACGGCGCTTTAACTAATTTATCAGCGCAACAAGCTGAAATTGCACAAGGGTTACAAACACTTGACCAAACGATCGGTACAATCAATCAGTCGATTGCACAATATACACAAGGACAACAACAATTAGCCCAAGCTGAGGCTCAAATTGTGCAAGCAGAAGCTCAATTAACTTCTGGAAAAGAGCAACTAGCGGCGGGTCAAGCACAATTGGAGCAGTCAAGACTAGAAGGGCAAGCGAAGTTAAACGAAGCTCAGGCGAAAATTGATGAAGGTCAAGCCGCCTACGATCAAGGCTTAGCTGAATTTCAAAAGAAAAAAACAGAAACAATCCCTGAACTGAATGATGCTAAACAACAATTAGAAAAGAAACAAAATGAATTAGCAGATCTAAAAGCGGCGGATTATTATTACTTCACACGAGATGACAATCCTGGTTATTCAGAATATGAAGACAATGCCAATCGGATTTCTTCTCTTTCAACCGTTTTTCCAATCTTCTTTTTCTTAATCGCGGCCTTAGTGAGTTTAACGACGATGACGCGTATGGTTGAGGAAAAACGTATGGAAATCGGCAGTCTAAAAGCATTAGGTTATCGAAACGGTGAGATTGCCTTTAAATTTTTAGTGTATGCGGCGATTGCCAGTGTCTGTGGGGCAGTTTTAGGCTTATTCGTGGGCTATTACTTATTCCCAACAATTATCTTTGATGCGTATGGGCAGTTATACAATATTCCTAATTTTGTTACACCTTGGTACTTAAGCTACAGCTTGATTGGGCTATTAGTAGCTGTACTATGTACGGCAGGGGCTGCTATGGTGGTTTTACGAATCGATTTATTTAGTACACCGTCAAGTCTTTTGCGTCCCAAAGCACCTAAAGCAGGCCAAAGAATTTGGCTGGAGCGGATAAAACCAATTTGGAATCGATTAAGCTTTATTCAAAAAGTCACAGCACGAAATTTATTCCGTTACAAACAACGCATGTTGATGACTGTTTTGGGAATTGCTGGCTGTATGGCGTTGATCATTACAGGATTTGGCTTAAAAGATTCGATTTCGGATATCGTAGAAGTGCAGTTCAATAAAATCTGGCACTATCAAGCAGTGGTCACTTTCAAAGAGGATCCATCTAAAGAAGAGGCACAGAACTATCAAGCAGTGTTGGACAAAGTTGCTGACTTGAAAGAAACGATGCCGCTGTATGTAGAAACGTTAAAAACGACGAAAGAGTCGAATGCTAAACAAGATGTTTCAGTCTATGTTCCTGAAAAACCAAAAGCAATCGATCAGTTTATTCTGTTTAATGATCGACAATCTGGTAAAAAATATCAGCTAACAGATGATGGTGTGATCATCAATGAAAAGTTAGCCAATCTATTCCACTACAAAGCAGGAGACACACTTGTTTTGAAAAATAGTGATAATCAAGAATACAAATTCAAAATCAGTGCAATCGCTGAAAATTATACTGGTCATTTTGCGTATATGTCACCAACGTATTATAAAAAAATAACCCAAAAAGCACCGCTCTATAATACAGAATTTTTACTCTTTAATAAGGCACTAAGTGAAAAAGTAGAGGCTACGATCGGTAAAGAATTAATGGAAAATCAAAACGTATTAAATGTTTCTTTCTTGTCGATTTCAAGTGATGCCTTAGATGATACGATTCATAGTTTGAATATCGTAGTGTGGGTCTTGATTACCGTTTCTGGTTTATTGGCGTTTATCGTTTTATATAATTTGACGAATATCAATATTTCAGAACGAATCAGAGAGCTCTCAACCATAAAAGTATTAGGATTCTACGACAAAGAAGTCACGATGTATGTGTATCGGGAAAATATTATTTTAACGTTTATCGGTATTTTCTTTGGTTGCTTCTTTGGAAAACTCGTTCATAGTTATGTATTGACAACAGTCGAGGTTGATATGCTGATGTTCTCGCCGACCATCCATTGGTTGAGTTACTTATATTCAGCGCTGATCACCTTATTCTTTACTTTACTGGTCATGTTTTTCATGCACAGAAAATTGAAAAAAGTTGATATGATCGAAGCTTTAAAATCAAATGAATAGAATGAATGAAACGAATGATCTTTTTGTTAAGATTTATTCGTTTCATTTTTTTAACGCATACACTTTAATGATGATTTTTCAAGATTAGCTATCCTTTTGTACAAAATATTGGTAAAATATAAGTATCTTCGGGAGAACGTCGAATGAGAATGGATCGTTGCTTAAACATTGGGACAGTAGGGAGTTTTAAGATTCTTAGGTAGGAGAAAGGATGTGAGAACGTGATACAAGGTATTCCACTTGAAACGATTTATCTATATACATTGATTGTTTGTGCGGGGATTGCCGTTTTACTGGTGATTTTTGGTGATGTTTTTGATTTTGATGGACCAATCGATCCTATGTTGGCGGTTCCGTGGTTGGCTTTTACTTCATTATTCGGTTATTTGGGAGAGCGTTTGCTAGGCTGGAATCATCTGATGCTGTTTCTAGTCAGTGGAGCAATTGCTTCGATTCTTGTTTTTTTGCTGAATTTTTATGTATTGATGCCAATGAAAAACGCAGAATCAACCATTTCAATCTCTGAAAAGGATATGGAAGGAAACACCGCAACCGTTGTGACGCCGATTCCAGTCGGTGGGATGGGTGAAATACAGTTGAAAAGTGTCACAGGATCTATCAGCCGACCAGCTGCTTTCTATGCGCCTCAAGAGCAAACAATCGAACGAGGAGCACAAGTGCTGATCATTGAGATCAGAGAACGTGTCTGTTATGTGGTTCCTTATGAAGGAAGTTTACAATTATAAAAGAGAAGGGGTAGAAGAAAATGGATTTAGGGATTTTAGGACCGATTGTTCTGGTTGTGTTTATTTTGTTGATGATGTTGATCGTGTTTATTTCAAAATATCAAACAGCTAAACCAGATGAAGCATTGATTATTAGTGGGAGTTACTTAGGAAGTAAAAATGTACATGCTGATGAAAGCGGTAATAAAATAAAAATCGTTCGCGGCGGAGGTGCATTTGTTCTGCCTGTATTCCAACGCTCAAACAGAATCAGTTTATTATCAAGTAAACTAGATGTATCGACTCCAGAAGTTTATACAGAACAAGGGGTTCCAGTAATGTGTGATGGAACGTCGATCATCAAAATCGGCTCATCTGTCGAAGAAATTGCCACAGCTGCAGAGCAATTCTTAGGTAAAACCCGTGAAGAGCTTGAAAATGAAGCGCGAGAAGTGTTAGAGGGACATCTACGTTCGATCTTAGGCTCAATGACAGTCGAAGAAATCTATCAAAATCGTGATAAATTCAGCCAAAGTGTGCAAGAAGTTGCCAGTGTGGATTTAGCAAAAATGGGTTTGATCATCGTATCATTCACAATTAAAGAAGTTCGCGACAAAAATGGCTACTTAGATTCTTTAGGTAAGCCAAGAATTGCCCAAGTAAAACGTGATGCAGATATCGCAGAAGCCGAAGCGTGGAAAGAAACACGTATCAAAAAAGCTGAAGCTGAAAAAGAATCGCAACAAGCAGAACTACAACGTCAAACAGAAATTGCTGAAGCCTCAAAAGAAAAAGAATTGAAACTTGCAACGTATAAAGAAGCGCAAGATATTGCAAAAGCCAAAGCTGACCAAGCCTACAATTTGGAAACAGCCAAAGCTCAACAAGAAGTTATTGCTCAAGAGATGGAAGTTAAAGTTATTGAGCGTCAAAAACAAATCGAGTTAGAAGAAAAAGAAATCGTTCGTCGAGAAAAACAATACGATTCAGAAGTGAAGAAAAAAGCAGATGCTGATCGTTATGCTAAAGAACAAGAAGCTTTAGCACAAAAAGCACGTGAAGTGGCCGAAGCCGAAGCAGAACGTTTCCGTGTAGAATCTTTAGCTGAAGCTGAAGCTAATCAAACACGTCTTGCAGGTCAAGCCGAAGCTGAATCTATTTTAGCTCGTGGAGCTGCCGAAGCCGAAGCAAAACAAAAAATCGCCGATGCTTTCAAGGAATATGGCGAAGCTGCTGTCTTAAGCATGGTAATAGAAATGTTACCGCAATTAATGAAAGAAGCGGCTCAACCCCTTAGCAACATTGATAAAATCTCTGTTGTCGATACAGGCGGCGGTGGTGAAAATGCTGGCGCTAACCGTATTACCAACTATGCGACGAATTTATTAGCAGGAACACAAGAAACATTAAAAGAAACAACCGGATTAGATGTCAAAGAATTGATTGAAAACTTCTCTAAAAAAGGCACCAACAGTAATGTGAATTTCTATGGAGAAGAACAATCTAGCGACAACGAGTAATAAAGTAGCGGCTAAAATCAAGTAAGATTTTAGCCGCTATTTCTATTTTTTGATTTCATCATCACGATTGTTTTCAGCTTCAACACGTTTTTGTACTTTCAGCTTCAGTTCTTCCAGTTCTTTTTCTTTCTTTGCTAGCTCAGCTAAGTCTTCCTCAATTTCATGCTTTTCCTCAATTGGTTTTGGTTTGAAAAAGAAATTCAGCCCGATTCCAATAAACGTTCCAATAAACGTATCAATCACTCTAGATAAAGCAAAATAAAACGACTCTCCCTGAGGGATACTCAATGAAATCAGTAATAATGTGGCAATGGCTGAGATGATCCCAGAATTATTATTCATGCCATCAGAAATCACGATTACAATCATCACTAGCAAAGGCAGTAAAAATAATTCAACTAAGAAATCATTGGAAAAAAGATCTTTCACTAAAAAATATACAATCGCCAAACCGCCGCCTAAAGTGTTCCCAAGAATTCTGGATTTCCCGAAAGTAAGACTGGTCGTTAAATCCTGCCGCAATGAAAAAACGGCAGCTAAAGCCGCAATCATCGGTGCACCTCGATCGAATACTTTAAATAAAATAATACACAACATAACAGCTAAGGCCGTTTTTAATGTGCGCATACCTAAACGAAAAGGACCGATTTCCATGAGCTTTCTCTCCTATAATCAACATTTAATCAGTTTTCTATTTAATGATAACCGAAATAGAGGTAAAATTACTAGTATTAAAACAAAAGATTAATCATTTTGTGAGGAGCTGTCAAATGAAAATTGGATTACGAACGATCAAAACTGCCGTAAGTGCGACGTTATCGATGATCGTTGCAGGAAGTTTAGGGTTATTATATCCAGCGTCTGCTGGAATCATCTCGGTATTGAGTGTCACCAACACGAAGAAAACCTCATTATTAACTGGACTTTACCGACTCCTTTCTTTAGCGTTAGCTACGGCTATTGCTTACCTGTGTTTTTCTATTTTAGGATTCAATGCAATTGCATTCGGGGTCTATTTACTCTTATTTATTCCAGGAGCAGTTTACTTTAAGCTTTCAGATGGGATCGTCGTTAGTTCAGTTTTGGTGACGCAGTATTTAGTTGAGCAAGACTTATCTTGGACGATTATCGGCAATGAATTTTTATTGATGACCATCGGTGTTGGTTTTGCGTTACTGATGAATCTCTATATGCCGGATACTGAAAAACGTTTAAAAGAAGATCAAGAAACCATTGAAACGATGTTCCGTAAAATCCTGAATAATATGGCGGCTTATCTGAACCAACATGTTAAAGAACGAGACCTATTTGAAAAATGTAATGACTTAAAAGCGTTTATACGAACGGGTGAAAATTGGGCAAAAAATCATGCAGAGAATCAGCTGATTTCTTCCAATCATTATTACATTGAATATTTTACAATGAGACGGCTTCAAAGCAATAACTTGAAAGACATGTTACGGACTCTCGAAAAGATCACGGTCGAACCCGAACAAGTAGGGAATATTCAAGAACTGTTGCTTTATACTGCTGAAACCTTTGCGGAAAATAATGATGGGCAAGAAATTTTAGATCGCATCGATCAGGTATACGAAGCGTATCGTAAAAAAGAATTGCCGAAAACAAGAGAAGAATTTGAAAATAGAGCTCAATTATTTCAATTTTTACAAGTATTTCAATCATTTATAGAAATCAAAGCTGAATTTGCAAAACATCAAATTGAAAAATAAGCTTGAGCGAAGACTAGTTAAAAGCCTGATAAAATCAACCGATTTCTCAGGCTTTTTATCGGTTTGCTAAAGATCAGTCATGTTTTTTATTCATAAGATAGAAGGCTACGTTTAGGAAGAAGCCCATACCGAATAGGAAAAATAAACTTTCTTGAATCTCATTCATTTTTGGTAACTCATTTTATGTTAGACTAAGCAACTGTTTTTTTTGGTCTTTGATTAATTGTATGGATTTTTATTGCTTGGGTATTATTTGTATAAATATGCTTAACTCGAATTGTTTCATTGATGAACTGATCTGTCGGATTTCCTTGGCTAGTCTAAATATAAAGCAAATATTAAAGTTTAGTTACGGAATTCAAAAATCCTAGTATTTAGAAATACGAGGTGCTATACTTTCATCAAGTTCAAAAAAGACTTTTTCTTAAAATCAGAATAAATAGAAACTTTAAATCTCTAAAAAGGTGGAACCAGAATTAATGACTGAAAAATGGCGTGAAGATCAAGAATATATGTCTTATGTGGAAGATTTGTTGGAAACGGAAGAAGTACAGCGTTTAGGTAATTACACGCAGCATGTTCACTCAACTCGTTTAGATCATTCAATCAGTGTTTCGTACAATAGTTATAAACTAGCTAAAAAATGGAATGGTGATGCCAGAGCAACGGCTCGTGCTGGACTGCTACATGATTTATTCTACTATGATTGGCGTACAACAAAATTTGATGAAGGAACGCATGCGTATATGCATCCTAGAATCGCTGTGAAAAATGCTGAGAAGCTAACAGAGCTTTCAGATTTAGAACGAGATATCATCATTAAGCACATGTGGGGAGCGACAATTGCTCCGCCAAAATATAAAGAAAGCTATATTGTTACAATGGTAGATAAATATTGTGCAGTGAAAGAAGCCTCTGAACCGATGACGAACTCGGTAAAAGCAAAATGGCGCCAATATTTCGGCAGAAAAGAATCTGTACAATAAAAAAACAACCGATTTTCTTTTGAGAATCGGTTGTTTTTTGATATTATCGTGCTGATTGAGCTTCATATGTTTGTTCCTGATCTAACTTTTTCAAGCGTTTAATTGCTTTGAAGTAGGAAGCAAGCAAGACCATTACAGAACCCGCCCAAGCAAGTGGAGAAGCGAGAGCTGCACCAACAAAACCTAAGGATGCTGTTAAAATAATGGCGGCAAACGAGCGCATGATCAACTCCATGATCCCAGCTAAAGTAGGAATCACGCTTTGACCTAAGCCTTGCAGCGTGTAGCGGAGGATGAATAAGATTGCGAGCAGCCAGTACATACTGCCGTTGACATTAAAATAAGTTTGAGAAAGGTTGAGGACTTCTGTTTCTTTTCCGCTGACAAACAGCATTACCAGATTTTGCCCAAACAAAATCACAATACCACCAGCTAAAAGGCTGAAACCAATACTCATTAGTAGACATTGATTGACGCCTTGCAAAATCCGTTTATATTTTTTTGCACCGTAATTTTGAGCAGTGAAGGTTGCCATTGCAATACCAAAAGACATCATTGGTTGGGTCGCAAATTGTTCGATCTTACCAGAAGCTGCCTGAGCTGCGACAACATCTGTGCCTAAACTGTTTAAAGCTGCTTGTAAAATAATCGCGCCGATTGCAATGATCGATGATTGAAAGGCCATCGGTAAAGCAATATTCAAATGAGCACGAAACTCACGCTTATCGATCGAAAAGTCTTTTTTACGTAACTGTAGATTAGGGATTTTCCGACGAATATAAATCACACATAAAAGACTAGATACTAGTTGGGCAGTAACAGTTGCAATTCCAGCTCCAGCAACGCCCATATGGAAATTGATGATCAACACTAAATCAAGCACAACATTGATGATACTGGCAATGATCAAAAATAAAAGAGGCGTTCTGCTATCTCCTAAGGCCCGAATTATATTTGAGAGTAGATTAAAGGCCATTGCCGCAAAAATTCCCACAAAAATAATGGAGATGAATGTTTGTGCATCTTCAATTATTTCTTTAGGCGTCTGCATGAGTTGTAACATAGGACGAACAAAAATCAAACTTAAAACAGTCAAGACAATTGTCACAACTGCGCTAATGATGATTCCTGTAGCAAAACTTTTTTTCACACCGCGATAATCTTGTCCGCCGAAGCGCTGTGACGTCAGAATGGATAGACCTGCTGTTAAGCCTTGAGCAAAACCAATAATCAAAAAAGTAATACTGCCAGTCGAACCAACTGCTGCTAGAGCATCTTTTCCGAGAGTTTGTCCAACGATAATCATATCAGCCATATTATAGAACTGTTGGAAAATATTGCCAATCAATAAAGGAATCGTAAAGAGAAAAATCAATTTTGCAGGATTGCCATGTGTTAATTCTTTCAATGAAAACATCCTTTCATTCCAAGTACATAATTTGTGGGAAATTACCTCTACAATTTCAATGAAAATAACAGTCAAATAAGATGTAATAAATACCGTAAAATAATTGAAAATTTCCTATTTATAGTAGCACAATATTAAGCTTTTGCAAGTGCTTTATTAAGCCGAATTTATTTTTAATTTAAATGAGGATTCTTTCTATAAAATAATTGGGCTTTTATTTATTTCTCGTTTCTTTCAATAAAAATTGCTATAATTGATCAGCTTAGATTTAAGAAGTGGTATCATAGAATAGTTGATGTATTTTTAAGGAGATGACTGCGTGGAAAATGAATTAAGTAGGCCAATAAAAATCAGCATCTATATGGTCAAGTGGTTCAGCATTACTTTGTTGATTGGGTTAATAATGGGGACGTTGTCTGCTTTTTTTCTGAAAAGTTTAGATTTAGTAACGCAAATTAGAATGGATAACCCGTGGCTTTTATTTATTCTGCCGATCAGCGGTGGTGTTTTTGCCTTCTTATATAAAAAGTATGGTGGAAATGCTATCAGAGGAAATAATCTTGTCATCGATCAAGCGAATGGTGAACGAGAGAATATTCCATTGCGACTTATTCCACTGACCTTATTTGGGACAATCACTACCCATTTATTTGGCGGTTCAGTTGGTCGTGAAGGGACCGCTGTTCAAATGGGAGGAACAGTAGCTAATGCTGTGGGGCGCATGTTTCGACTTGATAAAATTGAACGAGAAATCGTGATTATCTGTGGAATCAGCGCCGGGTTTAGTTCTGTTTTCGGAACTCCATTGGCGGGAACAATTTTTGGTTTGGAAGTCTTAATGATCGGTCGTTTGAGATCTGATGGTCTTTTTCCAAGTTTTTTTGCCGCTTTTTTTGCAAACGTCGTGACAGAGTCCTTTGGCATAACGCATACACATTATGGGATGGGGCCAATACCGGATTGGTCTGTACTCTTGTTTTTCAAAATAATGATTGCCGGGATTTGTTTTGGTTTAGTGGGCTGGTTATTCAGTCGTTCGATCGTCTTAATCAAAAAAGTCTATGCTAACTGGGTTGGAAATGTCGTTTTACGGAATTTTATCGGTGGAGTCATTGTGGTGGCAGCTGTTTTTATTTTACAGACTCAACGTTATCTGGGACTAAGTTTACCTTTATTAAAAGATGCGTTTAATGGGGATAATCACTGGTTCGATTTTCTGGGGAAACTCTTTTTCACAGCTCTTTCATTAGGTGCCGGCTATCAAGGTGGCGAGGTGACACCTTTATTTGAAATTGGTGCAACATTAGGTAGTAGTTTAGCCGTGATTCTTCATTTATCGATTCCCTTTTTAGCGGGACTAGGATTTATTGGTGTTTTTTCAGGAGCGACGAATACACCAATTGCTTGTTTTATTATGGGGATTGAACTATTTGGAGGCGAAGCAGCCTTATTTTTCTTTATGATTTGTTTGATCAGCTACATGTGTTCAGGGAATACTGGGATTTATTCGGCTCAAAAAGTGGAAGTAGAAAAAGGGGTTTTATTTTTACCGCTGGTGACGAACTGGACAAATAAAAAGAGAAATTAGCATATTATAGAAAAATATTCTTAGCCTATGATAAACTAGGAAATGAGGTGAAAGCATGAAAGACTATCAATACCCTTTAGATTTAGACTGGACAACTGCTGAAATGGTAATTGTTACCAATTTGTGGTCGGCAGTAGAACAAGCAAATGAAACTGGAATTGATACCAATGTTTTTTTGAATACGTATAAAGAATTTAAGACTGTTGTTAAAAGTATTGGTGAAGAAAAACGTTTAGGCAATGAATTTCAAAAAGCATCTGGTTACTCTTTGTATCGAACACTACAACAAGCAAAAAAACAAGAGTCAGGCAGATTGAAACTAGGAGCTGATTAAAATGACAAAAGAAAAAATGATCATTGAAATCAAAGAATGGTTAAAAGAAGCGGCAGGGTACATTCGTGTTAGCTTAACCGATGAATTGAGTGTTTCACAAAAGTCTGGCAGAACAGATCTGGTTACAAATATTGATGAAGAAACGCAAACCTTTTTGATTAAAAGAATAAATCAATACTATCCCGATGATCGGATTTTGGCTGAGGAAAAAGGTTTTGACACGCTCGATTCTTTAGCTGGACGAGTTTGGATCATTGATCCGATCGATGGCACGATGAATTTTGTGATGGAACAAGAGAATTTTTGTATCATGATCGCTGTGTTTGAAGAAGGAATCGGGCAACTAGGCTTTATCTATGATGTGATGAAAGATGAATTATACTGGGGCGGCAAAGGGTACGGCGTTTTTTTGAATGATCAAAAATTATTACAGCCAAAAGATACCTCTTTATCAGAAGGCTTGTTAGGTATGAATGCATATATGTATGGTAAAAATATTTATTCTGCTGGAGAAATTGGTCACGCAAGTATGGGCATCAGAGTTAGCGGATGTGCAGGAGTCGAGTTGATCGCTATGCTAAAAGGGAATCATATTGGTTATATTTCTAATCTAAGTCCATGGGATTATGCAGCTGGTTTGGTTTTGTTAGATGAGTTTGGATTTAAGTACTCTAATATAGAAGGAAAACCATTAGCATTTGCTAAACGTGAATATTTTTTAGCAGCAACACCTACAACTTATACAGAAATTCAGGAAAATTTTATTCAGAAATAGTGACCGTTTCCTTGATACACATGGAAAAACAATTAAATAGATGTTGAAATCAGTAATGCTACCTTGAAAGAAAACATTGCTTTTTTTCAGGAAATGTGTTATTTTTCAAAAAAAGGCAATAAAATATGAAGTTTTCACAACTTTTGAAAGCTTTAGACTATATTTCATGAAAAAAATTTGGTATAATAAAAAGTCGGATTTAATGAACAAGTGACGTAAGGCAAAAGGATAAGGAGCAATTACATTGAAATACAGAGAAGATATTAGAAACGTGGCAATCATCGCCCACGTCGATCACGGTAAAACAACATTAGTAGATGAACTATTAAAACAATCAGATACTTTAGATGGCCACACGCAATTACAAGAACGCGCGATGGATTCAAACGCTATTGAAAGCGAACGTGGAATCACGATCTTAGCTAAAAATACAGCGGTTGATTACAAAGGCACTCGTATTAACATTTTGGATACACCTGGACACGCGGACTTCGGTGGTGAAGTTGAGCGTATCATGAAAATGGTCGATGGTGTCGTTTTAGTTGTTGATGCTTATGAAGGAACGATGCCTCAAACGCGTTTCGTATTGAAAAAAGCATTGGAACAAAAAGTAACACCAATCGTTGTTGTTAATAAAATTGACAAACCCTCAGCGCGTCCTGAACACGTTGTTGATGAAGTCTTAGAATTATTTATCGAATTAGGTGCCGATGATGATCAATTGGATTTCCCAGTTATTTATGCATCAGCTCTAAATGGAACATCAAGCAACTCTGATAATCCAGAAGACCAAGAACCAACAATGGCACCAATCTTTGACCAAATTATTGAACACGTGCCAGCACCAGTGGATAATTCAGATGAACCATTACAATTCCAAGTATCATTATTAGACTACAATGATTACGTTGGACGTATCGGTATCGGCCGTGTGTTCCGTGGGACAATGAAAGTTGGCGACCAAGTTGCCTTGATGAAATTGGATGGTAGCGTGAAAAACTTCCGTGTAACTAAAATCTTTGGTTTCTTTGGACTTCAACGTGTTGAAATCAATGAAGCAAAAGCAGGCGATTTGATTGCCGTTTCAGGTATGGAAGATATCTTCGTTGGTGAAACTGTTGCTGACGTAGCACACCAAGAAGCTTTGCCAATTCTACACATTGATGAACCAACATTACAAATGACATTCTTAGTAAATAACTCTCCATTTGCTGGTCGTGAAGGTAAATACGTCACTTCTCGTAAAATTGAAGAGCGCTTAATGGCAGAACTACAAACAGATGTATCCTTACTTGTAGAACCAATTGGTCCCGATTCTTGGACTGTATCTGGTCGTGGTGAGTTGCATTTATCAATCTTGATTGAAAATATGCGTCGTGAAGGCTACGAATTACAAGTTTCACG
Source organism: Enterococcus silesiacus (assembly GCF_001886225.1). Classification (NCBI taxonomy): domain Bacteria; kingdom Bacillati; phylum Bacillota; class Bacilli; order Lactobacillales; family Enterococcaceae; genus Enterococcus; species Enterococcus silesiacus. The sequence goes on from NZ_JXLC01000002.1 coordinate 245,887, forward strand.
TCCTGAAGTTATCGAACGTGAAATTGAAGGCGTAAAATGTGAACCGTTTGAACGCGTTCAAATCGATACTCCTGAAGAATACATGGGTAGTGTTATCGAATCATTAAGCCTGCGTAAAGGTGAAATGCAAGATATGATCCACACTGGTAATGGTCAAATTCGTTTGATCTTCTTAGCACCAGCTCGTGGTCTGATCGGTTATACAACTGAATTCTTATCAATGACCCGTGGCTATGGTATTATGCATCACACGTTTGATCAATATCTACCAATGATTCAAGGAACAATTGGCGGACGCCGTCAAGGAGCACTTGTTTCAATCGATACAGGTAAAGCAACGACTTATAGTATCATGAGTATTGAAGAACGTGGAACAGTCTTTGTAGAGCCTACAACTGACGTTTATGAAGGAATGATCATCGGTGAAAACAACCGTGACAATGACTTGACTGTAAACATCACAAGAGCAAAACAAATGACAAATGTTCGTTCAGCCAACAAAGACCAAACATCAGTAATCAAAAAAGCAAAAATCCTTACATTAGAAGAGTCGTTAGAATTCTTGAATGAAGATGAGTATTGTGAAGTAACACCAGAAAGCATTCGTTTAAGAAAACAAATTCTTAATAAAAACGAACGTGAAAAAGCTAGTAAAAAGAAAAAAGTAGCTGAATAAAAAAGAAGCTAAGTAGGTGGAACGAGACTTAAAAAGTTTTGTTCCATCTTTTTTTGTGGATAACTTTGATGGATAATTAAAAAAACTGCGTACCTTAGTTATAGAAACCTTGATAAATAAGGGATTTGTTTTTTTACAAAAAATACTAGTGTTTCACAAAAGGCGAATTGTTTCACGCCGGCTTAATCCTCTCTTGAATTGCACTATAACGCATGCTAAAATAACAACCAGACACAAAGAACGGAGAGAATTTCATGATTGACATCAAAGACTTACTAAAAGAAAAATTTGGATACGACGAATTTCGTCATGGACAAGAAGAAATTATCAATCATGTTTTACATAAAGAAAATGTTTTAGGAATCATGCCTACAGGGGGCGGTAAATCAATTTGTTATCAATTACCCGCACTTATGCTGGAGAATCTTACTTTGGTTATTTCGCCGTTAATCTCTTTGATGAAAGACCAAGTTGATGCACTAAATATGATGGGAATCCCAGCGACATTTATCAACAGCACTATTTCCCAACAAGAGATGAACACACGCGTTCAAATGGCAGTTAACCGCGAGGTCAAGCTATTATATGTGGCACCTGAGCGTTTAGAATCCTTTGATTTTCAACAATTATTATTACATGTGCCAATTGATTTATTAGCAGTCGATGAGGCACATTGTATCTCGCAATGGGGGCACGATTTTCGTCCTAGTTATCTGCGCCTAGCTGAAATTATCGAACAATTCCAGCAACAGCCAGCGGTGATTGCATTAACTGCTACAGCAACACCCCAAGTGGCAGAAGATATCCTGCAACAATTACATATTCCAAAAGAGAACCATGTGCAAACTGGCTTTGCTCGTGAGAATCTATCATTCCAAGTGGTCAAGGATCAAAATCGAGATGTTTTCCTTTTAGAATATCTAAAGCTGAATCAGGGACAATCAGGTATTGTTTATGCCAGTACAAGAAAAGAAGTAGAACGAATCTATCATTTGCTTCAAAGTAAGAAAATAACCGTTGGCATGTATCACGGTGGGATGAATGAAAAAGAAAGAAATCATAACCAAGAGCAGTTTTTATTCGATAAGTTACAAGTGATGGTTGCAACGAATGCATTTGGTATGGGAATCAATAAAAGTAATGTTCGTTTTGTTATCCATGCCCAGATCCCTGGGAATATCGAGTCTTATTACCAAGAAGCTGGGCGCGCTGGACGTGATGGACTTCCTAGTGATGCTGTTTTACTATATGCACCACAAGATCTTCAAATCCAGCAATTTTTTATCGACCAATCCGAAATGACGATCGATTATAAACAAAAAGAATATATGAAATTAAGAGAAATGTCCCAATATGCAAATGCTCAAATGTGTCTACAAAAGTTTATTTTGCGCTACTTTGGAGAGAAAGGACATGATTGTGGGCGCTGTTCCAATTGTTTAGATGAAAGGGAATTAGTGGATATCACTGTAGATGTTCAAAAAGTTTTATCTTGTGTAAAACGCATGGGAGAAAAATTTGGTAAGGGGCTAGTTGGAAAAGTTTTGACAGGTTCAAAAGATCAAAAAATCGATCAGTGGCATTTTAATCGTCTACCTACCTATGGATTGATGAAAGATCGAACGCAAAAAGAAGTCAATCAACTAATAGATTATTTGACAGCTGAAAGATATTTAAACCCATCAGATGGTCAATATCCATTATTGTCGGTTTCGCCAACAGGGGTTCAAGTTCTTTTAGGCCAGCAAACAGTATTTAGAAAAGAAGATCAGCGTGTTCGGAAAGTTGTAGTCAATGACGGCCTCTTCGAAACATTAAGAGAATTACGGATGGACTTAGCACAAGAAGCAGGTGTACCGCCATATCTGATTTTCTCAGATAGTACCTTGAAAGAGATGTGTGAAAAACTCCCTAAAAATTCAATTCAATTATTGCAGGTAAAAGGTGTAGGACAAAATAAATTAGACAAATATGGCGAGAAATTCTTGGCAGCAATTGAACTATTTAAACAATCAGAAGAAAAAGATGCTAGTAACTAGCGGGCGCTTAGCATTGATTAACAAAAAAGTTAGAGGAAGACTCTAACTTTTTTGTATTAACCTTTATTTAGGATAAACAGCCAATCGTTCATCTTTTAACGGAATGATTTGGATTGGTTCGGCGTAAAAATCTGTGAATGTTTCTTCATTGAATAGTTCGGCTTGTGTTCCTTTTGCAAAAATGTTTCCGGCTTTGAGCAACATCAAGTGATTAAAACAAGGCAGAATTTCTTCTGTATGGTGAGTAACATACAGAAGCGTCGGATGATTCTTTTGCTCAGCGATCTGCTGGATTTGAGACAAGAGTTTTTCTCTAGCAAATAAATCCAAGCCATTGCACGGTTCATCTAAAATCAATAACTCCGGTTCAGTCATCAAAGCTCTGGAGATCAAGACTAACTGTCGTTCACCTTGAGAAAGAACAGTGTATTTTTTCCCGATAAGCGATTCACCGCCTGCATTGCTCAAAATAGTTTTTGCCTGCTCAAGTTCTTCAGGGGTATAGTGTTGATAAATCCCGATGCTAGCGAATTTCCCAGATAGAACAATTTTTTCAGCAGTTTCTCCATCTTTCATACGATACTGTAGAGCTGTGCTGACCCAGCCAATTCGGCGTTGTAACTCAGGTATCGAGGCGTGACCAAATACTTGGGTTAAAACTTCTAGCCGTCCTTTAGAAGGCCAGAGATACCCGCAAATCAATTGTAAAAGCAGTGTTTTACCAGCGCCATTCAATCCGAGGATTGCCCAGTTTTCCGATGCTTGAACTGTCCAATTCACGTTATTTAACAGTATCTTTTTATCCCGAATAAAAGATACATTTTTAAACTCAAATGCTTTCATACTAACTCCTCCTTTGTTTTATTTTACCATTAAAGAAGGAGGATAGAACAGCGGTATATGAAAAAAGTTGAAAGAAGAAAACACTGTCAAGAAAATTTCATTGACAAAGCTTTCAAACCCTTGTATAATTGCTTTTGTTGCGTTATGAGGTGATGAATATGAAATGGTCTTTACTAGAACTAAACAAATACAAAGACAAGCCATGTGAATTTTCAGAGACACTAGATTTAAAAGCGTCCCTGATGAAAAGAGATAGTCTAATTCTTGATGTTAGTCCTGTTAAAGCAACCGGGATCTTGGCAGTAGGAAAAGAAGAGTATTTGCTTCATTATAGAATTGATGTTATTGTAACAGTTCCATCTTCACGTTCTTTAACACCTGTTCCTCTTACACTTGCGATTGATGTGGATGAGGTCTTTATGACCCCAGAGCAGTATCAGCAAAGAGATGAACGTTTGGCAGATGAAGAAATCATTTTGTTGGAAAAACCAACGATCGATTTAGATGAGTCAGTCGAAGATAACATTCTTTTGTCTATTCCAATTCAAGTATTATCAGAAGAAGAACAAGTAAGCCAAGAGATGCCAAAGGGCAATGACTGGGAAGTTCTTTCAGAAGAAGAGTACGCACAGAAAAGACAAGAAGAAGCACAACAAACAATGGATCCTCGTCTTGCTAAATTATCCGAATTGTTCAGTGAAACATCTGATGAGGACGATAAGCAGTAGGATTGGAATATATCGTGCATTTTATGCACACATCTTTACAAGGAGGTGGAACACCAATGGCAGTACCAGCTAGAAGAACTTCAAAAGCTAAAAAGGGCAAACGCCGTACTCATTACAAATTAACTATTAAAGGTTTGAATGCATGTTCAAACTGTGGTGAAATGAGAAAAAGCCATCACGTATGTCCAGCATGTGGTCATTACGATGGAAAAGACGTAATCTCTAAAGAAGCATAAAACATTTTTTTGAAAATGTTAAAATCCCCTAGGCTAACCATGGAGCCTAGGGGATTTATTTTGAGCAAAAATAATCGAGTGGTCGGACAATTCTCTTCAATTGTCCGATTTCCAAACAATAAAGCGGATTAAATTAAATTAATCGAACTATTTTGTTTTCATATCAAGCATTCTACGTTATAATGATGTAGATTATAAGAAAGTTCTAATGAAGTTCTTTTCAAAGATAGTGGGAGGATACAAGATGACAAAACAACAATTTGGCGTAGTCGGAATGGCCGTAATGGGAAAAAATTTAGCCTTGAATATCGAAAGTAGAGGATATACAGTCGCTCTATTTAATCGTACAGGTTCAAAAACAACAGATGTCGTTGAGGAACATCCAGATAAAAATTTTAAAGCGACGTATACAATCGAAGAGTTTGTAGACTCTATTGAAAAACCGCGCCGTATTATGTTGATGGTTCAAGCAGGTTTTGCAACAGATGCAACGATTCAAGAGTTGCTGCCTCATTTAGATAAAGGAGATATTTTGATTGACGGAGGGAATACGTTCTTCAAAGATACAATCCGTAGAAATGAAGAATTGGCTAATTCTGGTATTAACTTTATTGGAACAGGTGTTTCTGGTGGAGAAGAAGGTGCGTTAAAAGGCCCTTCAATCATGCCAGGTGGACAAAAAGAAGCCTATGAATTAGTTGCTCCAATTTTAGAAAAGATTTCTGCTAAAGCAGAAGATGGCGAACCATGTGTAACATACATTGGTCCAAATGGTGCGGGTCACTATGTTAAAATGGTCCATAACGGAATCGAGTATGGTGATATGCAATTGATTGCTGAATCTTACGACCTAATGAAAAATATTCTTGGTGTTTCTGTGGATGAAATGGCTGAGATCTTTAAAGAGTGGAATCAAGGGGAGTTAGATAGTTACCTTGTAGAAATCACAGCAGATATTTTAACACGTAAAGACGATGAAGGAACGGGTAAACCAATCGTTGATGTCATCATGGATGCTGCTGGTAATAAAGGAACTGGAAAATGGACAAGCCAAAGTGCTTTAGACCTAGGTGTTCCATTGCCGTTGATTACTGAATCTGTTTTCGCTCGTTTCATTTCTGCTTATAAAGATGAACGTGTAAAAGCAAGTAAAGTCTTATCAAAACCAGAAGCGCCTGCTTATCAAGGGGATAAAAAAGAATTGATCGAAAAAATTCGCGAAGCTCTTTACTTCAGTAAAATCATGAGTTACGCACAAGGTTTTGCTCAATTACGTGTCGCTTCAGAAGATTATGAGTGGGACTTACCATTCGGTGATATCGCTAAAATCTGGCGTGCAGGTTGTATCATCCGTGCTCAGTTCTTACAAAAAATCACGGATGCATATGACAAAAATCCAACGATCGAAAACTTACTATTAGATGAGTACTTTATTGATATTACAAAAAAATATCAACAATCTGTTCGTGATGTTGTATCAATCGCTGTTCAAGCGGGTGTACCTGTTCCAACATTTGCTTCAGCAATTGCGTATTATGATTCTTATCGTTCAGAACGTTTACCAGCAAATCTTATCCAAGCACAAAGAGATTATTTTGGTGCACATACGTATCAACGCGTTGATAAAGAAGGCACTTACCACTATAGTTGGTATAACGAAGAATAATATGTTGGAAACCATGGGATTCAAAAAGTTCTCATGGTTTTCTCTCTGTTGTGTGGAAAATATGGGTTGTTGCTAGCTTTTTAAGACAAAAGTGGGTATAATGGGTAAGCTTTAAGATAGCTTTTAAAGAGAAAGGACAAATAACCAATGAGTAATATTCTAATTATTGAAGATGAAAAAAACTTAGCACGTTTTGTAGAACTGGAGCTGAAACATGAGGGTTATACTGCAGAAGTTCACTACAACGGACGTACTGGTTTAGAAGCGGCTTTAAATAATGATTGGGATGCTATCCTTTTAGATTTGATGTTGCCTGAATTGAACGGGCTTGAAGTTTGTCGCCGTATACGCCAAGTGAAAAATACGCCGATCATCATGATGACGGCAAGAGACTCTGTGATTGATCGAGTATCTGGTTTAGATCATGGAGCGGACGACTATATTGTAAAACCTTTTGCTATAGAAGAATTATTAGCGCGTTTGCGTGCATTACTTCGCCGTATTGATATTGAAGGTGACAAAAACGTGGCTAAACAAACAACGATTACTTATCGTGACTTAACGATCGAAAAAGAAAATCGTGTTGTACGCCGCAACTCTGAAATGATCGAATTAACAAAACGTGAGTATGAATTATTATTAACTTTAATGGAAAATGTAAATGTTGTATTAGCTCGCGACGTCCTATTAAATAAAGTCTGGGGCTATGAAACAGAAGTGGAAACGAATGTTGTTGATGTTTATATTCGCTATCTACGTAACAAAATAGATGTTCCTGGCGAGGAGAGTTATATCCAAACTGTTCGTGGAACAGGTTATGTGATGCGCTCGTGAAATCAATAAAAATGAAAAAAGCAGCAAAAAAAGAACTGAAGGGGCCTTCTTTGACAATCAAGTGGGCTTCTGCAAGTTCTTTCTTCATATTCGTTGTATTCACTATCTTCGCAGTGATTACCTATAAATCTTCTGTGAATCTTATTGTTGAAAAAGAACGTGAAAATGTAGAAAGAACAGTTGCTGAAGTTGGCAATCGTTTGGCAAATGCAAAAGAAAATTTAACCATATCTGAAGTCTATGAAAAGTTAAAAACACCTAGTGTTGATGAAAATGATTTGAATAACAAGAAAGTTTCTGTAGAAGGATCTTTGATGGAAATGGATACTATGCTTTCAGAGTTAGGGCAACCATCTTTGTTCTTATCTGTTTATGATACAAATGGAACACTTGTATTCGAAACGCAGAAAGTAAAAAGCCGACTCCTGAAAAAAGAAAAACAAGCAGCTGAAATTAAAACCTTGGAGGATAAAACGGGCTTTTTGATCATCCAACCAATTCATTCTAAAGAAAATAGAGAACAAATTGGGTACATTCAGGCGTTTTATGAACTCTCTTCATTTTATGATATCAGAAATCGGTTATTACTAACGTTGGTTGCTTTGGAAATTATTTCATTGATTTTAAGCAGTATTCTTGGCTTTATTTTGTCTTCATACTTCCTGAAGCCGCTAAAAGTGCTAAGAGATACGATGGATACAATCAGAAAGGACCCGCAGTCTGATATTCATATGCCAGATATTCATTCTAACGATGAGCTAGCAGATCTGGCGGAGATCTTTAATGAGATGCTGGATCGTATGCGACGTTATATTGAACAGCAGGAGCAATTTGTAGAAGATGTTTCTCACGAATTACGTACACCGGTTGCAATAATTGAAGGGCATTTGAACTTATTGAATCGCTGGGGGAAAGAGGACCCGGAAGTTTTAGATGAATCCTTAGAAGCCAGTCTGCAAGAAATTGTTCGTATGAAGAGTTTGGTTCAAGAAATGCTAGATCTGTCACGTGCAGAGCAAGTCGATGTTCAATACTCAAATCATACATCAAATGCTAAACAAGTCGTTTATCAAGTGTTTAATAATTTCAAAATTCTATATCCAGATTTTGTTATTACATTAGATGATGACCTATTACATGAGGTGACTTTAGGAATCTATCGTAATCATTTTGAACAGCTTTTGATCATTATCTTGGATAATGCCGTGAAATATTCAACAACGCGCAAAGAAGTTCATATTTCTATTTCTAAAACATTGAGTGAATTTGAAATTGCTATTCAAGATTTCGGTGAAGGGGTCCCAGAAGAAGATCTGGATAAAATATTTAATCGTTTCTATCGAGTAGATAAAGCTCGAGCACGTAATAAAGGCGGTAACGGACTAGGTCTATCAATTGCCAGACAGTTAGTAGAAAACTATAAAGGAAGAATAGATGCTGAAAGTGTTGTTCATCAAGGAACCATCTTTAGAATTTACATTCCGATAGTAGATAAAGGTGAAACAGTAGAGTAGGAGCTGAAGCTCCTACTTCTTTTTTTTATAAATGACGAATGATAGAGTTGTTTTGTCGAGTTAACGCTACAGAAAAAGCGAATGCTTGGGTGAGTATCAGAGGATTTGTTCGTCAACGAAAAAAACAAACAAAAATAGATATTTTCTAGTTGCTTTTTATGATAAGTATTGTTATATTTATACATGTTCTACTGAGTGTTCGTCACTTGAAAACAGACAGAAAAAAATATTTTTTTCCTCTTGACGAGTGTTAGACATTCATGATAGAATAACAAAGTTGTTAAGTAAGAAACAGCTGAAACAACTTGAAAAATCAGGAAGAAAGTTGTTGAC